>JASBVW010000070.1 GCA_029961005.1 Bacillota bacterium | reverse complement strand
GGGAGGAGGAGCAGTGGCGGGTGGAGTTTACGGGGGCGGTGCCGACGCCGGAGGGCGCGGTGCACCACGGGTTGGTGAAGGAACCCGCCAAGGTCGCCCAGGCCCTGCGCCGGGAGCTCAAAGGGAAGAAAGGGGCCTGCCGCCAGCAGGCGGCCGTGGCGGTGGCGGGGGCCAGCCTGGTCGTGCGCCTCCTGACCCTGCCGGCGCTGGCGGCGGAGGAGCTGGCGGAGGCGGTCCGCTGGGAGGCGGAGCAGTACCTGCCCTTCGCCCTGAGTGAAGCGTGCTACGATTTTTGTCCCCTGGAAACCAGGCCGGAAGGCGGCGGTTTGGAAGTGCTGCTGGCTGCGGCGCGCCGGGAGGTGGTGGAGCAGATCCTGCAGGCGGTTTTGCTGGCTGACCTGACGCCGGTGGCCCTGGAGCCGGCGCCCCTGGCCCTGGGCAGGGCCCTTTTCACCTGGCGGGGTGAAGGAGCCGGAGAGGGGGAGGGGCAGACCGTAGGGGTGGTGGATATAGGCGGGACCTCTACCAACCTGGCGGTGTTTATGGGGCGGCAGCTGCGCTTTCACCGCGCTCTCCCTTGGGGGACGGATCGGTTTGAGGCGGCCCTGAACGCCCTGCAGAAGTTCACCCTCTCCCCCGATGGCAGCGGGAGCCGCTCCCTGGCGGAAGCCGTCGCTGAACTGGGTGAACCTCTGGCCCAGGAGATTCACCGCTCGCTGGATTATTACCGCTCGCAAAATAACTGGGTGAAGATAGACCGGCTGGTGCTGGCGGGCGGGGGAGCTCTTTTGCCGGGCTTGGACTCTTACCTGGGCGCTTATCTTTCCCTGCCCGTGGAGGTCTTTGACCTCTTTGCGCGCGGGGAGAGGTCTTATCCGGGGGTGACGGGAGGAGTGGGGGTGGGCTTGGCTTTATGGGAGGCGGCGGTATGAGAGGCTTGAACCTTCTCCCTCCAGAGTACCTGGCGGCCCAAAAGCGCACCGAGCAGGTTCACCGGGTGGTGCTTTGGCTGGCGGTGGCGCTCTTCTGCCTGGCCACGCTCCACGCCTGGCAGGAGGTACAGCGGGAAAGGTACGCCCGCCAGGCCGCCGTCTTGGCGCAGACCGCAGCCAAGTACCGCATCCTGCATGCCCGCTGGCAGGAGATGAAAGGGCGCCTGGAGGAGTTGCAGCAGCGCCTGGCCCGGGCAGGGGAAGGGAAGGAGGACGTGCTCACCCGGGAGGAAAGTTTGCTCCGGCGGCTTTACCTGGAGCAGCGCGGGGTGCGCCTGGTGGAGGTGGTGGCCCCTCCCGGGCAGGACCTGCTCGTGAGGGGGATCGCCCCGGGCTTCGCGCAGGGAGGGGATTTTCTCCACTGGCTGGCCGGCCTGCCCGAGGTGGAGGGGGTTTTAGCGGTCCAGGCGGAAGAGCTGGGCGGAGGGGCCGGGGTCAAATTTGAGCTGAAGGTGAAACTCAAGGGGGGAGGAGATGAGGCCGGTGGAAGGGCTGCGCCGCACTAACGGACTGAAGAGAAGGGCGGGTGCTCTCTTGGTGCCTCTCTTGCTGGCCCTGCCTGTGCTGCTTTGGGTCAGTTCCTGGATGGCGGCTCTGTGGGCGGAGAAGTCCAACCTGGAGAAGCTGCAAAAAGAGGTGCAGGCCCTCCGCCAGGGGCTGGCCGAATTCCGCGCCACCCGCGAAGAGCTGCTCCGGGCGGAGCAAAAAGTCGGGGAGCTGGAAAGCCGCCTTTTGCCTCCAGAAAAGTTCTCACTCCTCTTCGCACACCTGGAAGAGGCCTGCTCCCTGGCCAATCTCTCCCTGGAACGGCTGGAAACCACGGGAGCGCCGACGGTTACTCCGGATTATGCGGAATGGCCGCTCGCGGTCCGAGTTAAGGGCAGGGTGCGGGATATCCTGCGCCTGAGCGCCTCCCTGCACGCCTTTCCCTATCTTGTCCGCCTCCAAGGGATGCGGATCGAGGCGCCGGGTGGGACCGCAGAAGCCGGAGCGGAGGCGCGCCTGGAACTCTCCCTTTTTAGCCCCCCTCTCCGGGAGGTGACCGCCGGTGAGTGAAAAGTACGGGCGACCGGCGCTCAGCACGGTCTACCTTTGGCGCAAGGCCAGAAGAAAGGCCGTTCTTACGCTCTTACTCCTCCTTTTAGTGGCCTGGGGTTGGAACCGGCTGGCGAGGGGCCTCTTTGCGCACTGGCCGCCGGAGCAAGAAGCCCTTTTCTCCCCGGCGCTGGCCCCCCAGGTGGAGGCTGAGCTGGAGGGTTACCTCACCTCTCCCCTCCCTGTTCCGGCGGCAGAAGAAGCGGAGGGCTCTTTAGACGACCTGACGGCGGTGCGCTCCTTCCTGGCCCGGGAGCGGGTCGACCGGGCCAGGCCGGTTTTGCCGCCCCGCCCGGAGGCTGCGGCAGGGGAGGGTACCGGCGCGGTGGCCCTGCCGCCCCCCTACCGGGTGGTAGGGATGGGCTATCGGGGGTCTACCATTTACGCCATTATCTCAGTGCGGGGAGGCGCGGGGAGGGTGGTCGCCCTGGGCGACCACCTGGACGACGGATGGACGGTGGCGGCCCTCACTCCCGAGGGGGTAACGGTGAAAAAAGGCGAACGGGAATGGTTCATCAGGTGGGAGGGGGAGAAGAATGGGCGGTAAGATGACCAGGCTGATGCTGACGGCCCTGCTGCCTGGGTGGCTGGCCGTTTTTCTGTGGGCGGCTTCCCCGGCGGTGCGGGCGGAAGGAGAGGCACCGGGCGACTCCGGCCCCCGCATCACCCTGGAGCTGCGGGACGCCGAGATTCAAGACGTGTTGCGCCTCTTTGCCCGCCTGGGCAATGTTAACATCGTAGTGGACCAGGGGGTGGTGGGCAAGGTTTCCTTCATTTTAAAGGACGTGCCTTTTGAAGAAGCCCTGGATCTGGTCCTCAAGGCGCGGGGTTTTGTCTACACCCGCCGCGGGGACTCTTTGGTGGTGACGACGCCGGAGCGTTTGAAGAGCACCTTTGGCGACTTCTCCACCGAGGTGGTCTATCTGCGCTGGGCTGCCGCGGATCAGGTCAAGAAGGCGCTCACTTCGGTCATTCCGGGGGACAGCATTCAGGTGGAGAGCCGCACCAACGCCCTGGTGCTCAAGGCCCAACCGGAGGAACTCCTGCAGGTCCGGGAGCTGCTCAGGCAAATCGATGTACCCACCCGGCAGGTCCTGATCGAGGTGCGGGTGGAGGAGGTCTCCTCGGACAGCGTCAACGAGCTGGGGATCAGGTGGCCCACGGATTGGACGGCCTCCAGCGTAGACAAGTTTCTGGCAGAGGGTTATCCCGCCTTGTCTCCTGACCTTCCCCTCAAGCTGCGCCTTTTGGAGGAGTCGGGCAAGGCTACCCTGCTGGCCAATCCGCGGGTGGCGGTGGTCGACAACCAGGAGGCGAAGATCCACATCGGCGAGCGCATACCCGTGGAAGTGACCGAGATCCAAGAAGGGGTTGAAGTCACCCGCTTGGACTTCGTAGACGCGGGAATTCTCTTGAAGGTCACCCCGCACCTCAACGGGGACGACTACATCACCGCCGTGGTCAACCCTGAGGTCAGCACCATCACAGGGTGGACGGAGAAGGGATTCCCCAAGATCCGCACGCGGGAGGTGAGTTCCATCTTGCGCATGCGGGACGGCCAGACGGTGGTCATCGGTGGGCTCCTGCAGGAAGAGGAGGTCCTCTCGGCGACAGGTGTGCCCTACCTCTCCCGGCTACCGCTTTTAGGCAACCTGTTCAAAGTCAACACCAAGAGCAAGAAGAAAGGGGAGCTGCTCATTTTCCTGACCGCCCGGGTCGTCAGGGAAGGCGAAAACGAAGCAGAGGGCGAGGGGGCGAAATGAGCGGAGTGGGGGAAATAGGCGGGGCTGGGGTTCTGGCGGCGGCTGCGGTGGGGTTGGTGACGGGCAGCTTCCTCAACCTGTGCGCCGACCGCCTGCCCAGGGGGGAATCCCTCCTTTGGCCCCGCTCCCATTGTGAAGGATGTGGCCGGAGCTTGGGCGTCTGGGATCTCCTCCCCGTGCTGAGCTTTGTCTTGAGCCGGGGTCGCTGCCGCTACTGCGGCCGGGCTTTGCCCTGGCGCTACCCCGCGGTGGAGGCGGCCACTGCCCTCCTCTTTGCGCTTTTGGCTCTCAAGTACGGGCTCGCCCCGGCGGGGGCGCACCTGGCCCTCTTTGCCGCCCTGCTCGTCCTGATCTTTGTCCTGGACTTGGAAGGCGGGTACATCCCCGACCTCTTAACCCTCCCCGGCATGGCCCTGGGAGTGGGGGGAGGGGGGGCCGTCGCCTTGCTCACCTCCGGTGCGGCGGGGGTCCTTCCGGCGGTGAAAGGAGCCCTCCTCGGGCTCCTGGCGGGAGGCGGGAGCCTCTTCTGCCTGCGCCTGGCGAGCCGGGGCGGCGTCGGCTGGGGAGACGTGAAGCTCCTGGGGATGATCGGCGCCTTCCTCGGCTGGCCTGGGGCCCTGCTCGTCCTCTTTGGGGCCGCTTTGGCCGGCTCGCTGGTGGGCCTGGCCGGCATCGCCGCCGGCCGGCTCCGGTGGCGCGATCCGCTCCCCTTCGGCCCCTTTTTGAGCACCGCCGCTCTCCTGTTCGTACTGCTTTAGCTTATTTTTTTCTGCTCCCGGCAGAGTCTGGCGACGCAGGAGAAAGATAACGCCATTTTGTCCGCTGCCAGGCTGAGCGTACCCCTTAAGAAGTGATAAAATACTTGAGGAAAAGAAGAACGCAACAAAAGAGGGGGTAGTCTCGTGTCGCTGGCGCGGACTGAGGTTAAGCCGGAGCTGGACTTTTACCGGGGCTTTCGCGGGGAGCTGTGGCGGGAGGAGATAGACGTCCGCGATTTTATCATGAACAATGTCACGCCGTACTACGGCGACGAATCCTTTCTGGCCGGACCAACTGAGCGCACGCGGCGGCTGTGGGAGAAGTGCCGGGAGCTTTTGCGGGAGGAGAGCCGCCGGGGCGGGGTGTACAAGGTGGATCCCGACACCATCACCGGGATCACCGCCCATCCGCCCGGATACATCGACCGGGAGCTGGAGATCATCGTGGGGCTGCAGACTGACGAGCCCCTGAAGCGGGCCATCAACCCCTTCGGCGGCATCCGCGTGGTCAAGACGGCCTGCCAGGAGTACGGCTACCAGCTGAACCCGCGGGTGGAGGAGATCTTCACCCGCTACCGCCGCACCCACAACGACGGCGTCTTCATGGCCTATACCGACGAGATGCGCCTTCTGCGCAAGAGCGGGGTCATCACCGGCTTGCCCGACTCGTACGGGCGCGGGCGCATCATCGGGGATTACCGGCGCGTTCCGCTCTACGGGGTGGACCGGCTGATCGCAGAGAAGGAGCGCGACCTGCGCCGGCCTGAGCTCCAGAAGATCACACCGGAGACCATCCAGCTGCGGGAGGAGGTGCGGGATCAGATCCAGGCCCTGCACGACCTCAAGGAGATGGCGGCCTCGTACGGCTTTGATCTCAGCCGGCCGGCCGCCAACGCCCGGGAGGCCATTCAGTGGCTCTACTTCGCTTACTTGGGGGCGATCAAGCAACAGGACGGGGCGGCCATGTCTCTAGGGCGGGTCAGCACCTTCCTGGACATCTACCTGGAGCGGGACCTGGCGGAGGGGACCCTGGACGAGGCCGGGGCCCAGGAGCTGATCGACGACTTCGTGATCAAGCTGCGCCTGGGACGGCAGCTGCGCACCCAGGCCTATAACGAGCTCTTCTCCGGGGATCCCACCTGGGTCACGGAGGCCATCGGCGGCATGGCCCTGAGCGGCGAGACGCTGGTGACGCGCACCTCCTTCCGCATCTTGCAGACGCTCTACAACCTGGGCCCTTCGCCGGAGCCCAACTTGACTGTCCTCTGGTCGCGCCACCTGCCGCGCCCCTTCAAGGAGTTCTGCGCCCGGACCTCCATCCGGACCAGCTCCATTCAGTACGAGAATGACGACCTGATGCGGCCCATCTTCGGGGACGATTACGCCATCGCCTGCTGCGTCTCGGCCATGGAGATCGGCAAGCAGATGCAGTTCTTCGGGGCGCGCTGCAACCTGCCCAAGGCGCTCCTCTTAACCCTTAACCACGGGGTGGACGAGCGGACGGGGGTTAAGCTGGCCCCCGACGTCTACCGCCAGAGCGGGGAGTACCTGGACTACCGGGAGGTCTGGGATGGCTTTGTGGCCACCCTGGACTGGCTGGCCGGCAAGTACGTGGACACCATGAACGTCATCCACTACATGCACGACAAGTACCACTACGAGAGTCTGCAGATGGCCCTGCACGATACTTTCGTGGGGCGGCTGATGGCCTTCGGCCTGGCCGGCCTCTCCACGGTCACTGATTCCTTTGCGGCCATCAAGTACGCTCGGGTAAAGCCCCTGCGCGATGAAAAGGGCCTGGTGGTGGACTTCGAAATTGAGGGGGACTTCCCCAAGTATGGCAACAACGACGAGCGGGCGGACAGCATCGCCGTCAAGGTGGTGCAGCTCTTCGACGAGAAGCTGAAGCAGCATCCCACTTACCGCAATGCCCGCCACACCCTGTCCATCCTCACCATCACCAGCAACGTGGTCTACGGCCGCATGACCGGCAGCACGCCGGACGGACGCAAGAAGGGAGAACCCTTCGCCCCCGGGGCCAACCCCGGCCACGGGCGCGACACCCACGGCGCCTTGGCCGCCCTCAATTCGGTGGCCAAGATCCCTTACCGCCACGCCATGGACGGCATCTCCTATACCTTCTCCATCGTCCCGCGGGCCCTGGGCAAGGATGAGCGGAGCCGGATCAACAACCTGGTGGCCCTTTTGGACGGCTACTTCGGCCGTCACGGCCACCACCTGAACGTCAACGTCTTCGACCGCGAAGTGCTCCTGGACGCCATGGAGCACCCGGAGAAGTATCCCCAGCTTACTGTCCGGGTCTCCGGGTACGCGGTCAACTTCGTCAAGCTGACCCGGGAGCAGCAAGAAGAGGTCATCCGGCGCACCATCTTCGAAGCGGTGTGAGGGCGGGCTG
>JASBVW010000069.1 GCA_029961005.1 Bacillota bacterium | reverse complement strand
AGGTGCGGGCCATGCTCAACGACAAAGGGAAACGCCTGAAAAAGGCCACGCCGTCTATGCCGGTACAGGTTTTAGGCCTTTCAGATGTGCCTAAAGCGGGGGATCAATTCGCGGTGGTGGAGGATGAGAAGGCTGCCCGCCTGATCGCCCAGAGCCGCCGGGAGCGCTCCCGCCTCGAGAGCCTGGCTCCGGTGGAGCGCGTGAGCTTAAACGACCTGTTTGCCAAGATTAAAGAGGGCAAGGTCAAGACCCTCAATCTCATCTTGAAAGGCGACGTTCAGGGCTCCGTCGAAGCCTTGCAGCCGGCCTTGGAGCGGCTTAGCACCGAGGAGGTGCGGGTCAACACCATCCACGCCGGGGTGGGTGCCATCTCAGAAAGCGATGTGATGTTGGCTTCGGCCTCCAATGCTATCATCATCGGCTTCAACGTGCGCGCCGACGCCAATGCCAAGCGGGTGGCTGAGCGGGAACAGGTTGATATCCGCCTCTATCGAGTCATTTACGACGCCATTAACGACGTCAAGGCGGCCATCCAGGGGATGCTGGCCCCGCAGTACCGCGAGGTCTCTCTGGGGCGCGCTGAAGTGCGGGCCATCTTCCGCGTGCCCAAACAGGGTGTGGTGGCGGGAAGCTACGTGCTAGAAGGACACATGGAGCGCGGAGCCGCGGTCCGGATCGTGCGCGACAACGTGGTGATCCAGGAGGATCGCATCGCCTCTCTGCGCCGGTTTAAGGATGATGTGCGGGAGGTGGCTGCCGGGTACGAGTGCGGCATCGGCCTGGAAAAGTTCCAGGACATCAGAGAAGGGGACTTGATCGAGGCCTACCAAATGCTGGAGGTCACCGGTGAGGCATAAGTAGAATGGTGGTCCTCAAGGCGCGGATTTTATTCCTTTTGCCTGCGTACCCCTCCAGCCGCGAGCGCCGCCGCCTGACCGGGCGGTTGGTCAAAGCCATCCCGCGCTACTTCAATGTCTCCTGTGCGGAGCTGGACGAGGAACGAGCTTCCCCCGCTGTGGCGCTGGGGTTGGCCTGCGTGAGTACCACCCCCCGGGGCGCCCGGTGGCGGGTCCAACAGGTGGTGTCCTGGCTGGAAGAAGAGGCCGGGGCGGAGGTTTTGGAGGTTCAAGAGGATTACTGTTGACCGGGTGAGGTGACGGCTGTGGCGACGGTGCAGCGCATTGAGCGGTTAAAAGATCAGCTTAAGGTGGAGATCAGCGACATTCTGCACAAGGAGACTAAGGACCCCCGCATCGGGTTTGTCAGCATTACTGATGTGGAGGTCTCCAAAGATCTGCGCCACGTCAAGGTCTATGTCAGCATCCTGGGCGATGAAGAGGAAAAAGCCACCACCATGGCCGGGTTGGCCCAGGCCACCGGCTTCATCCGCACGGAGTTGGGTCAGCGCATCCGGCTGCGCTATACTCCCGAGATCACCTTTAAACTGGATCGCTCTCTGGAGCGCGGGGCGCGGGTGGTGGAGCTCCTGAATCAGGTGAAGGCTGAAACGGGCCAGAGGGAGGAACCCTGAAATGGAAGGGGACATCCTCCGCAGGGAGCCCGGAGGCGCGGGACAAAAGGACTGGCAGGAGGAGCGGGCGGTGCTGCAAGTTTTGCAGAGCCGGAGCCGCTTTCTCGTCCTCTCCCACATGCACCCCGATGGCGATTGCATCGGGTCGATGGTAGCCATGTCCTGGTTGCTCCGGCGTTTGGGCAAGGTGGTCTACCTGGTCAATCAGGACGGCGTTCCCCCCGCCTACCGTTTTCTACCCGGGAGCAGGGAGATTTTGCGGGCCCGGGACTTTTGCGCCCAAGGGCGAGGAGAGCGGGCGGAGGTGGCCGTGATCCTGGACAGCGGCAATTTGAAGCGGTTAGGAGAGGCCCTAGCCTGCCTGTCCCCGGAGATGACGGTGGTCAATATCGATCACCACGAACAGAACCAGGTGGAGGGAGCCCGGACCGTGGTCAATTACGTCCACCCAGAGGCCTCGGCCACCGGAGAACTGGTCTATAATTTAATTCGCGCCGCCGGGCTGGAGATAGATCGGGAAGCGGCACTGGCTCTCTACACGGCCATCTTCAGCGATACAGGCGGATTCCGGTTCCAAAACACCAATCCGTACATTCTGGCTCTGGGAGCGGAGCTGGCCCGGGCCGGCGCCGATCCTCCTCTGGTGGCGGAGCACGTCTTTGACACCAAGTCCTTGGCTGTCTTGAAGCTTTTGGGCCGCGCCCTGTCTTCCCTGGAGGTAACGGCGGGCGGACGCGTGGCCTGGATTGCCATGCCGGAAGAGGTGCTGACCTCTTCCGGGGTGAGTTGGGAGGAGACGGAAGGCTTTGTCAATTATGCCCGCATGGTGGAGGGGGCGCAGGTGGCCCTGCTCTTTCGCGAAGAGACCGGCGGCAAGGTGCGGGTGAGCTGGCGTTCCCGCGGAAGCGTGGATGTGGGAGCCATGGCCAGGGAGTTGGGGGGAGGCGGCCACGTCAATGCCGCAGGCTGTGAGGTGCCAGGGCCGCTAAATGAGGGGATACAAAGGGTTTTACGCCTAGTGGAGGAGCGCCTGGCCGAAAGATGAGCGGCTCCAGAGCTCAGGCTGCTCCGGAAGGTGTGGTTAATGTCTATAAACCCCCCGGCCTGACCTCCCACGACGTAGTCTCGCTCCTCCGCCGCTGGTCCGGCCAGCGGAGGGTGGGACACCTGGGCACCCTGGATCCCTCGGCCTCCGGGGTTCTCCCGCTTTGCCTGGGACGGGCTACCCGGTTGGCGCCTTACTTGAGCGGGGGCGAGAAGGAGTATCGCGGTGAGCTGGTGCTGGGTATTACTACCGAGACTCAAGACGCGGAGGGGCGCGTGCTGAGGGTGGAGGAAGAGTGCCGGGTCACCCCGGCAGAACTCGAGTCCGCCGTGCGGCAGCTGACGGGTGAACTGGAGCAGGTCCCTCCCATGTACTCGGCAGTCAAGTACCGCGGGCAGCCGCTTTACCGGCTGGCTCGCCGCGGCCAGACAGTGGAACGGTCGCCGCGCCGCATCCAGGTCTACCGCTTTCAGATTGAGCGAGTGGAACCCGGGGAGCGGGACCGCCTGGGTCTGGGCACCAGGGTCTTTTTTACAGTGGTCTGCTCTCCCGGCACCTACGTGCGCACCCTAGCGCACGATTTGGGCCAGCTTTTGGGCTGCGGCGCCCACCTGGCCTCTTTAGTGAGGACGCGCAGCGGGCCCTTCACCCTGGAAACGGCTCTTCCCTTGCCAGAGATCGAGGCCGCCTTCGCCGAAGGGCGCTGGGAGAGGGTACTCGTCAGCATGAGCCAGGCCCTCATCTTTTTGCCGGCCTTCCGCCTGCCGGAGCAGGCGGAACAAGCCCTTCGCCACGGCGAGTCGGTGGCTGCGGCCGGGGCGGCGTTAGTGGAAGAGGGGGTGCCGGTCCGGGGTAGCCCTACCTTGCCTGATCTGGTGCGCGTCGTGGATGAGCGGGGGGAGCTGGTGGCCCTGGCCCGGAGGGAGCAGAGGAGAGCAGCGGGGGCCAAGTTCCGCCCGGTCTGCGTCCTCTCGCCTGCCGGCGCGTCAGGCAAGAAAAGGCCAGGAGGAGGGAGAGAAGGGGATGCACCGCAACTCCCCGGTTGAAGGAGCAGTGGTGGCCTTGGGCACCTTTGACGGGGTGCACCGGGGGCACCAGGCCATTTTGAAGCGCACGGCGGCTCAGGCCCGTCAGCTGGGCTTGCCGGCGGTGGCCTATACCCTGTTTCCCCATCCCCGGGCCGTGCTTACCCCGGGGCAGGAGCTGCCTCTGCTTACCGTGCTCTCCGAGCGCAAACGCCTCCTCAAGGCTTACGGTATGGACCGGGTGGTGGTGCAAACCTTCGACGCCACCTTTGCTGCCTTGACTCCTGAAGAGTTTCTAGAGCGGGTGGTCTTGGCTCACTTAAGAGCTCGCCGGGTGGTGGTGGGGTTCAACTACACCTTCGGACAAGGGGGCCGGGCAGGAGCTGAACGCCTGCGGGAGCTGGGGGAGGCGCGGGGGCTGAGGGTAGAGATCGTGCCGCCGGTCTGCGTAGACGGCACGATAGTAAGCAGCAGCGTCATCCGCTCGCTCCTCGCCCGGGGGGAGTTGGAGCAGGCCAACCAATTTTTAGGGTACGCCTATACCCTGTCCGGGCGGGTGGTGCGGGGGGAGGGGCGCGGTAAGGCCTTAGGCTTTCCCACTGCCAACCTGCTGCTTCCGCCGCAGAAGCTTCTCCCCCAGGATGGGGTCTATGCCGTTTCGGTCACCCTTCCCCAAGGAAGGGTTTACCCGGCTCTTCTGTCCATCGGCCCCCAACCCACCTTCGGCGGGGCGGAGCGCCGGGTGGAAGTGTTCATTCCCGACCTAAACGAGGACCTCTACGGCCGGGTGCTGGAGGTGGGTGTACAGCGCCGCCTGCGCGACATCCAGCGCTTTCCCACCCCCCAGGCCCTGGCGGAACAGATCAAACAGGATCTCAGGGCAATAACCATTTACAACGAGAAAGCCGGTATGCTATGATTGATGGTGGCCGGTTGACGCGGCCAAACCTCAGGCCGGGATTTCGAGTGACCGACGGCTTCTCAGCCTGAGGCGATTTTAAGCGAGGAGGTAGAGCGGTCAATGAGTTTGGGCCCAGAGGTCAAGAGGTCTTTGATTGAGCGCTACCGGTTGCATGAAAAGGACACGGGCTCCCCGGAGGTCCAGGTGGCCATTCTCACTGAGCGGATCAACAGCCTCACTGAGCATCTGAAGACGCACAAAAAGGACCATCACTCGCGCCGGGGGCTGTACAAGATGATCGGGCAGCGCAGAGGGCTGTTGAATTATCTCAAGACAAAAGATATCGAGCGGTACCGCAAGCTCATTGAAGAGCTGGGGCTGAGGAAGTAGAGGGAATAGGGCGGGAGAGCTTCCCGCTTTTTCTCTTCCTCTATAGGGAACAGGAAATACTAGTGCAGGCAGCGAACAAAAGGTTGAATTTTGTACCGGATCGGAAGGAGAAGAGGAATGGAAAGCTTTAAGACCACGTTGGGTGGGCGCACCTTGATCATTGAGACGGGGAGACTGGCCCCACAAGCCAATGGAGCTGTTTTGGTGCGTTACGGCGACACGGTGGTGCTGGTCACGGCCACCGCTTCGGAGCAGCCGCGGGAAGGGATTGACTTCTTCCCTCTTTTGGTGGACTACGAGGAGCGCCTCTACAGTGTGGGGAAGATTCCCGGCGGGTTCATCAAGCGGGAAGGCCGTCCCAGCGAGGCGGCCATCCTGGCCGCCCGAATGATTGACCGGCCCCTGCGCCCGCTCTTCCCTGAGGGCTTCCGCAACGACGTGCAGGTGGTGGCCATGGTCTTGTCCGTCGATCAGGACAACGAGCCGGACATTCCGGCTTTAATCGGCGCTTCCGCGGCCCTGACCATCTCCGACATTCCTTTTGACGGGCCGGTGGGGGCGGTGCGGGTAGGCAGGGTGGACGGCCGCTTTGTCATCAACCCCACCTTGGAGGAGGCCGAGCGCAGCGACCTGGATCTGGTGGTGGCTGGGCGCAAGGATGCCGTCATGATGGTGGAAGCGGGAGCCGCCGAGGTGCCCGAAGAGATCATGCTGGAAGCCATTATGTTCGGGCACGAGCACATCAAAGAGCTGGTGGCCTTCCAGGAAGAGATCCAAGCGGCAGTAGGGAAGCCCAAGATGGAGGTCAAGCTCTTTACGGTGGAGCCGGAGGTGGAAGAGGCGGTCCGGGCCTTCGCCACTGCCGACCTGGTGGCGGCCATCAAGCTTTCTCACAAACAGGAACGCCAGGACGCCATTGAAGCGGCTAAAGAGAAGGCCGTGCTCCACTTCACCGAGGTCTACGGCGAAGCCTATCCGGAGAAAGCAAAACAAGTGGCCGAGGTACTGGACCGCATCGTCTACGAAGAGGTGCGGCGGATGATTACGGAAGAAGGCGTGCGCCCGGACGGTCGGCGCCTGAACGAGATCCGGCCGGTGAGCTGTGAGGTGGGGCTTTTGCCGCGCGCTCACGGGTCGGGCCTCTTCATCCGCGGGGAGACCCAGGTTTTGACCGCCGCCACCCTGGGGGTCCAGTCGGATGTGCAGCTTCTGGACGGCCTGGGGGTCGAGGAGATGAAGCGGTACATGCACCACTATAACTTCCCGGGCTTCAGCACCGGGGAGGTGCGGCCGATGCGCGGACCGGGCCGGCGCGAGATCGGGCACGGGGCTTTGGCCGAGCGGGCGCTTTTGCCCGTGTTGCCCAGCCACGACGAGTTTCCGTATACCATCCGCGTGGTCTCGGAGGTCCTCTCCTCCAACGGCTCTACTTCCCAGGCCAGCGTCTGCGGGAGCACCCTGGCCCTGATGGATGCGGGCGTGCCTATTAAAAAGCCAGTGGCGGGCATTGCCATGGGTCTGGTCAAGTACGGGGAGCGGTTTGCTATCTTAACTGACATCCAGGGGATTGAGGACCACCTGGGGGACATGGACTTCAAGGTGGCCGGCACCCGGGATGGAATCACCGCCTTGCAGATGGACATCAAGGTGCGCGGCGTCTCCCGAGAGATCCTGGCTCAGGCTTTGCAGCAGGCCAGGGAGGCCAGGTTCTTTATCCTGGACAAGATGGAGGAGGTCATCGCGCAGCCCCGGCCCAACCTTTCCCCTTACGCCCCGCGGATCATTACCATGGAAATTGATCCCGACAAGATCAGGGATGTCATCGGCCCCGGGGGGAAGATCATTCGCAAGATCATCGCCGATACCGGCGTAGATATCGATATCGAAGACGACGGCCGCATCTACATTGCCTCGGTGGACGAGAAGGCCGGCCAGCGGGCGGTGGAGATCATCGAGGGCCTGACGCGCGACGTGGAGGTGGGGAAGGTTTATACAGGCCGGGTGGTACGCACCACCTCTTTTGGGGCGTTTGTGGAGATCCTACCGGGCAAGGAAGGCCTGGTTCACATTTCGCAGCTCTCTGACCGGCGCGTAGAGAGGGTGGAGGACGTGGTCAAGCCGGGGGACGAGCTGGTGGTTAAGGTGACGGAGATCGACCGGCTGGGTCGCATTAACCTCTCGCACCGCGAGGTCTTGGCAGAACAGAAAGGGAAAGGGGCCGAGCGGAGAGAAGAGAGGAAGAACAGGTGCTCCGCGCCGGCACGCACCCTGGAGTTGGTGGGGCGCCGCAACAGGCGCCGCCGGT
>JASBVW010000068.1 GCA_029961005.1 Bacillota bacterium | reverse complement strand
CGTCAGGGGCTCGAAGTAGAGGCGGTCCGAGGTGTCGAAGTCGGTGCTCACCGTCTCCGGGTTGTTGTTGATGATGATAGCCTCCAGGCCCAGTTCGCGGATGGTCTGCACCGCGTGCACGCTGCAGTAGTCAAACTCGATCCCCTGCCCGATGCGGATGGGCCCGGAGCCCAGCACCACCACGCGGGGGCGCTCCCCGGCCCCCACCTCGTCTTCGCCGTCGTAACAGGAGTAATAGTAAGGCGTCGAGGCCTCAAACTCCGCCGCGCAGGTATCCACCATCTTGTAGGTGGGGCGCAGGCCCTCCTGGGCGCGCCGCTTCCGCACCTCTTTCTCCCCCAGGCCGGTCAACCGCCCGATCTCCTCGTCAGAGAAGCCGCGGCGCTTGGCCTCCGCCAAAAGGCCCGGGGAGAGCTGCGCCCCTTCCGCCGCCAGGGCCCGCTCCAGCTCCACCAGCCCCCGGATCTTGTACAGGAAGAAGGGGTCGATGGCCGTCAGGGCGGCGACCTTCTCCACCGGCCAGCCGCGGCGGAAGCTCTCCGCCAAGGCAAAGAGGCGCCGGTCGTCCGGCTCGCGCAGGAGTTTTTCCAGCGCCTCCTCTCCCAGGTCAGCCAGCTCCGGCAGGTAGAGCCCCATCTGCCCGATCTCCAGGGAGCGCACGGCCTTGAGCAGCGCCCCCTCCAGGGTGCGGTCGATGGCCATCACCTCGCCGGTGGCCTTCATCTGCGAGCCCAGCCGGCGCTCTCCCCGCGAGAATTTGTCAAAGGGCCAGCGCGGGATCTTGACCACCACGTAGTCCAGGGCCGGCTCGAAGCAGGCCTTGGTGCGCCCGGTCACGGCGTTGACGATCTCGTCCAGGTGCAGGCCGATGGCGATCTTGCTGGCCACCTTGGCGATGGGATAGCCCGTGGCCTTGGAAGCCAGGGCCGAAGAGCGGCTGACCCGGGGGTTAACCTCGATCACGTAGTAGCGCTGGCTGGCCGGGTCCAGCGCGAACTGGATGTTGCACCCGCCCTCAATCCCCAGGGCGCGGATGATCCGCAAGCCCGCCGAGCGCAGCATCTGGTACTCATCGTCCGTCAGGGTCTGCGAAGGGGCCACCACGATGCTGTCCCCGGTGTGAATCCCCATGGGGTCGATGTTCTCCATGTTGCAGACGGTGATGCAGTTGTCCGCCCCGTCCCGCATAATCTCGTACTCGATCTCTTTCCACCCGGCCACGCTCTGCTCCAACAGCACCTGGTGGATGCGGCTGGCCTTCAGGCCCCGAGCCGTCACCTCCCGCAGCTCCGCCAGAGTGCGGACCAGGCCGCCCCCCGTGCCGCCCAGGGTATAAGCCGGGCGCACGATGAGGGGCAGCCCCGCCTCCCGGGCGAAGCTCTCCGCCTCCTGGAGCGAAGAGACGATGGCGCTGCGGGGCACCGGCTCCCCTATGGCTTCCATGGCCTTTTTAAAAAGCTCCCGGTCTTCCGCCTTCTTGATGGCCTCCAGCGGGGTGCCCAAAAGGCGCACCCCGCACTCGTCGAGCACCCCGGACTCGGCCAGCTCCACCGCCAGGTTGAGCCCCGTCTGCCCGCCCAGAGTGGGCAGGAGGCCGTCCGGCCGCTCCCGCCGGATGACCTGCGCCACAAATTCGGCCTGCAGCGGTTCTATGTAGACCCGGTCGGCCATGTCGGTGTCGGTCATGATGGTGGCGGGGTTGGAGTTGACCAGCACCACCTCCAGCCCCTCCTCCCGCAGGGCGCGGCAGGCCTGGCTGCCGGCGTAGTCAAACTCGGCCGCCTGTCCGATGACGATGGGCCCCGAGCCAATGACCATCACTTTTTTGAGCTGAGGATCGCGCGGCATCTCCTTCGTTCCTTTCTGTATTTTTATAAGAGCGCGCAGAACTGATCAAAAAGGTAGCCGGTATCCCGCGGCCCCGGCGCAGCCTCGGGATGGAACTGAACGGAAAAGGCCGGATAGCGCCGGTGCGCCAGCCCCTCCACCGTCCCGTCGTTGACGTTGACGTGGGTGACCTCCACCTCTTCGGGGTCCAGGCTCTCCGCCCGCACGGCAAAGCTGTGGTTCTGGGAGGTGATGTAGACCCGCCCCGTCCGCCGGTCCTGCACCGGCTGGTTTCCGCCGCGGTGGCCGAACTTCAACTTATAGGTCTGGCCGCCCAGAGCCAGGGCCAGGATCTGGTGGCCCAGGCAGATGCCCAGGACGGGCAGCCGGCCCAGCAGCTGGCGGACGGTCTCCGCCGCGTAGGGGGCGTCCACGGGATCGCCCGGGCCGTTGGAGAAGATCACCCCGGCCGGGGAGTAACTCAGGATCTCCTCCGCTCCCGTGCGGGCGGGGACCACCACCGCTTGAAAGCCCCGGGACACCACAGCCTGCACGATCCTCTCCTTGACCCCCAGGTCCACCACCACCACGGGCCGCCCCGTGCCCACGCACCGGGGGGCGGGGACGGTCACCTGCGAGATCAGGTCGCGCCCGGAGATGGGCGGCACCTGCCCGGCCCGGCGAGTCAACTCCGCGCGCGGAGCGTCCACGCGGCCGGTGATGATGCCGCGCATGGTCCCCCGGGTGCGCAGGTGCCGGGTCAGGGCGCGGGTATCCACGCCGGTCAGGGCCACCAAGCCGTGTCGGCGCAAGAAGGCCTCCAGGTCTTCCCGGGAGCGCCAGTGGTTGGGGGCGCGGCAGAGGTCGTGGACGATCAGCCCGGCCCCCCACGGCCGCCTGGACTCACACGCCTCCGGGCTCGCCCCGTAGTTGCCGATCAGGGGGTAGGTGAGGGTGACGATCTGCCCGGCGTAGGAAGGGTCGGTCAGGATCTCCTGATACCCCACCATGCTGGTGTTGAAGACCACCTCGCCCTCCGCCTCCCCCTCGGCCCCTACCAGGTAAACGGGGAAGGCAGCCCCGTCCTCCAGGACCAGCAGGCCCGGCCTCATTGCGCTCATCTTTCCATCTTCCTCCCGTTTCTCTGCTTTGCCCGCGGACCCCGAATCAGCCCTTCAGGGCCGCGTTGAGTTCGTCCCGCATCTGGCGGGCCGCCTCGGCCACCGCCGGTTCAAACTCTTCCCCCCGGTACAGCTCCCGGTACGGCTCCCGCCGGTAGGCGAAGATAAGCCCCCGGGAGGAGTTGACGACGGCCCCCGTCCCGCCGGGGGCAAAGGCCGCCTTCACTTCGGCGGGGCCAGCCCCTTGGGCGCCGTAACCGGGCACCAGGAAGAAGGTCTCCGGCAGGAGCGCCCGCAGGTGGGCCGCCTCCTGGGGCGCAGTGCCGGCCACTACAGCTCCCACGTCGGTAAAGCCCGCCCGGCCCCGGCCACCCCGCCCCAGCTCCGCCACCCATTCGGCCACCACCTGATAGAGCCGGGCCTCCCGGCCGGCGCCGGGGTTCTGGCCGCCGGATGCAGCCTCCGGCCACCGGACCGGGAGGTTCTGCAACCGGTCCGCCCCGGGGTTGGAGGTGCGCACCAGGACGAAGACGGCCCGCCCGCGGCAGCGGCAGGTCTCGACAAAGGGCAGAAGCCCCTCTTCGCCCAGGTAGGGGTGGACGGTGAGGGCGTCGGCCGCCGGCGCGGACCGCTCCTTTCCCCACAGCTCGGGCTCCCCCAGGTAGGCCCGGCTGTACGCCTCAGCCGTCGATCCGATGTCGCCGCGCTTCGCGTCCAGGATGACCCACAACCCCGCAGCCCGGGCCAACCGGATGGTCTCCTCCAGGGCGGCTATGCCCGCCGGCCCGTACTCCTCGTAAAAGGCGGACTGGAGTTTGACCGCCGCGGCGTAAGGGGCCACGGCTTCCAGGACGCGCCGCCCGAACTCGCGAAAGGCTGCCGCGGCCGCCTCCCGCGTCCGCCCCCAGCGGCGGACGTAGCGCTGAACCAGCTCCTCCGGCAGCTCCGCCAGCCGGGGATCCAACCCCACACAGACGCGCGTCTGCTTCTCCCGGCAAAGGGCCTCCAGCCGGTCGATGGCGTGGCTTGCGGTGCGCTCCATCAGACCACCAGCTCCCCGTCGCGCATAATCACCCGGCCGCCGACCACGGTCAAGACCGCCATTCCGCGGAGCTTCCAACCCTCGAAGGGGGTATTGCGCCCCTTTGAGGCGAAGCGCGCTGCCTCCACCGTCACCGGCCGGTCCGGATCTACAGCGGTCAGGTGCGCCGGCGCCCCTACCTCCAGGCGCCCCGGCTCCAGCCCCAGGGCCCGGGCCGGGTTGACGGTCAGGCGGGCGACCGCCTCCGCCAGGGTGAGGACTCCGCCGTGCACCAGCCGGTCCAGGACCAGGGAAACAGCGGTCTCCAGCCCCACCAGCCCAAAGGGGGCGGCGGCAAACTCCTGCTCCTTCTCCTCCCGGCTGTAGGGGGCGTGGTCGGTGGCAATGACGTCTATGGTCCCATCGGCCAACCCTTCCAGGATGGCGTTCACGTCGGCCTGCGTCCGCAGGGGCGGGTTGACTTTAGCCGACGTGTTGTAACCCCGCACCGCCTCCTCAGTCAGGGTGAAGTGGTGCGGCGTCGCCTCCGCCGTCACCGGCACCCCCCGCCGCCGCGCCTGGCGAATCAGCTCCACGGAGCGGGCGGTACTGACGTGGGCCACGTGCAGGCGCCCTCCGGTGGCGGCCGCCAGCTCCAAGTCCCGGGCCACCATGATCGTCTCCGCCTCCGGGGGGATCCCCTGCAGCCCCAGGGCCAGCGAGACCGCACCTTCGTTCATGGCACCCCCCGCCGCCAGGTCTTCGTCCTCGCAGTGGGAGATGACCGTCAGGCCAAGGGCCGCAGCGTACTCCAGGGCCCGCCGCATGAGGTGGGCGTTCATCACCGGCCGCCCGTCGTCGGAGCAAGCCACGGCTCCAGCCCGCCGTAAAAGCCCTAAATCGGCCAGCTCCCGGCCGGCCAGCCCCCGCGTGATGGCACAGACCGGCCAGACCCGCACCACTCCGCCTTCTTCCGCCCGCCGGCGCACGTAGCCCAAGGCAGCCGGGGTGTCCAGCGGAGGGCGGGTGTTGGGCATGCAGGCCACGGCGGTGAACCCGCCCCGGGCCGCCGCCCGCGTCCCGCTGGCCACGGTCTCGCGGTATTCGTACCCCGGCTCGCGCAGGTGGGTGTGAAGATCGATCAACCCCGGCACCAGGACGGCCCCCTCCAGGGAGATGACCTCCTCTCCCGGCCGGCCGGCCAGCCCCTTGCCCAGTTCAGCGATGCGGCCGTCCTCCACCCGCAGGTCCAGGGCCGCCTCCAACCCCAGACCGGGGTCCAGAAGCCGCGCCCCTTTAAGCAACAGCCGGGACATCCTTCTCCCCTCCCCCGACCAAAAGGTACAAAAGGGCCATCCGCACCGCCACCCCGTTGCGCACCTGATCCCGGATGGCGGAGCGCGGGTCCAGGGCCGCCTCCTCGGTGATCTCCACCCCCAGGTTGGCCGGGCCGGGGTGCATCACCAAGGCGTCCGGCTTTAGCCAGGACATCTTCTCCGCATCCAGGCCGAAGAGGGCCGCGTACTCCTCCAAGGAGGGAATGAGGCCACCGGCCTGGCGTTCCCGCTGCAGGCGCAGGACGATGACCACGTCTGCCCCCTCCACCGCCGGGCGCAGGTCGCGGTACACCTCCACCCCCAGAGAGGCGAAGGTAGGCGGCACCAGGGTGGCCGGCCCGGTCACCCGCACCCGGGCCCCCAGCTTGGTCAGGCCCCAGATGTCGGAGCGGGCCACCCGGCTGTGCAAGAGGTCCCCCACGATGGTCACCGTCAGGCCGGCGATCTTACCTTTGTGCTGCCGGATGGTAAAAAGGTCCAGGAGCCCTTGGGAAGGGTGCTCGTGGGCGCCGTCGCCGGCGTTGAGGACGGGGATCTTCACCGTCCGGGCCAAAAGGTGCGGCGCCCCCGCGGCGCTGTGGCGGATGACCACGGCATCCGCCCCCAGGGCCTCCAGGGTGCGGGCCGTATCGGCCAGGCTCTCCCCCTTGGCGGCGGAACTGCTGGAGGAGGAGATGTTGATCACGTCCGCGCTCAGCCACTTGCCCGCCAGCTCAAAGGAGGTGCGGGTGCGCGTGCTGGGTTCGTAAAAGAGGTTGACCACCGTGCGACCGCGCAGGGTGGGAAACTTCTTAAGCGGCCGCTCAAAGACGTCGGCGAAGACCTCCGCCGTCCGGAGCACCAGCTCGATCTCCTCTGCCGTCAGCTCCTCCAGCCCGAGAAGATCCTTGCGCTGCCAGGGCATCTTTACTCCCCCTTTCCCCGCCTCTCCGCGTCCGCGCCTTCTTCCGGGGCGGTTTTAGCCGCCCGTTTTGCCCCGCCCCCTCGGCGCCATAAAAAAGGCCGGTTACCCGGCCCCCGTCATCCCTCTAACTCGGCGATCACGACTTTGTCTTCCCCGTCCTGCTCCGCCAACCGCACCAGAACCGTCTCCCGCCTGGAAGTGGGGACGTTCTTCCCCACGTAATCGGCCTTAATGGGCAGCTCGCGGTGGCCGCGATCCACCAGCACCGCCAGTTGAATGCACTGCGGCCGGCCCAGGTCGATGAGGGCATCCAGGGCCGCCCGGGTGGTGCGCCCGGTGTAGAGGACGTCATCTACCAGTACCACGCGCCGGCCCGTGATGGAGAAGGGTATTTCCGTCCGGTGGACCACTGGTTGGGCCCCCACCGTGGAGAGATCATCCCGATAAAGAGTGATGTCCAGGATCCCCACCGGCGGCCGGGTGCCTTCAATGCGCTGAATCTCATCCGCCAGGCGCTGGGCTAGGGGAATGCCGCGGCTGCGGATCCCCACCAGGACTAGCCCCTCTACCCCCCGGTTCCGCTCCACGATCTCGTGGGCGATGCGGCGGATGGCCCGCTGAACTCCTTCCGCGTCCAGGATCTGCGCCTTCTCCCTCTCCACCCTTTTCCCTCCTCTCCTCAACCGCGGGCGCCACCTTGCCGGCTACAGGACATTCCCGCCCGGCCCGAGCCGCCCTGGCTGGCACTCAGCCGGCCTGGGTGAGAAAAAGCCCTTCCGACCGCAAGGCCGGAAGGGCTCACCTTCGCCACTACTCTCTCCTCGCCCCTCACCTTCTTAGCCTCGCGGGACCAAGTTAAAGGTGGGTGCTCCGCCATTTTTTCCGCTAGTGCTAGTCTAGCACCCGGTCTTGGCGCTGTCAAGAAAAAATTTTGAACTTGTCAAGGGACAGTGAAAATGTCACCCCCTAAATGATTTTTGGGGACAGTGAAAA
>JASBVW010000067.1 GCA_029961005.1 Bacillota bacterium | reverse complement strand
TTCCCGTGGGCCCTCATCTTGCACTTCATGCTGGCCAGCCAGTCTATTTTCCTCTTTTCTCCGCCTTACAGCCTGGGGGCCACCGTCCTGGTTTACCTGGCCGCCACGGTGTCCCTGTGTTGGCTGGCCTGGCCCCTTTCCCTCCTGGGGATTCTGCGGCTGGCCGGGTCTCTGCTGGCCGGATTCCTTTTCGTGGCGGTCATGTCCCACCTGGCGGTCCAGCAGTTCCGGGAACGGGAACGGGCTGAGAAAGCTTTGGCAGAGCTGCGCCTCTCCCAGGCCCGGCTGGAGGAGGCCTACCGGAGCCTGGCCGCCTACGCCCGGGAAGTGGAGGATCTGGCCGCCACCCGGGAACGGAACCGCCTGGCCCGGGAGATCCACGACACCCTGGCCCACGCCCTGACGGCCCTGGTGGTGCAGTTGGAGGGGTGCGACCGGCTCTGGGCGGTGGACCCCCAACGGGCCCGGGAGCACCTGCTCCGCGGACAGGAATTGGCCCGCCGCGGGCTGGCGGAGGTCCGCCGCTCCCTGCGGGCCTTGCACTCGGAACTGCCCGCCCAGCGCCCCTGTGCCCAGGCCATGGCAGAACTGGCAGCCGAATTCCAGGCGGATACGGGCGTGGCCGTCACCTTCCAGGTGGCGGGACAGGAGCGGCCGGTCCGCCCCGAGGCGTGTTCCGCGCTGTACCGCGCCCTGCAAGAGGCCTTGACCAACGCCGGGCGTCACGGCCGAGCCCGGCGGGTCTCAGCCACCCTGACTTTTCTGCCCGGGGAGCTGCGCCTAGAGGTGGCCGACGACGGGCAAGGGGCGGCCCAAGTCGTACCCGGTCTCGGGCTCACCGGGATGCGGGAACGGCTTGAGGAATTGCACGGGACCATCCAGATCTCCACCCGCCCGGGGGAAGGGTTCACCGTCATCGCCAGCCTGCCGGACCCCTGACCCTCCTATGACCGGCGTCACCCCTCAGTCATGACCGCGGCTGGATGTTTTTCCCCGGCCGCGGTTTTATGCTGGTTTCAGAACCATTCATTACCTAAATGAGAAAGGGGAAATTGCCATGAGAGAGAAGACCTGGCTGAGGTGGCTGGTGCCTTGCGTCCTTGCGGTCATGGCGGTCACGGCCGGGCCGGCCCTGGCGGCCGCCGGTTCCCTGGCCGAAGGCCTGGCGTTCTTGGCGGAAGGGAGGAAATGCCTCTACAATACCCCCTTCGCCCAAGCCAAGGAGAAATTGGTCCAGGCCAGGGAGATTTTCTTGGCCCTGGGCAACAGCGGGCCGCAAGGGGAACGCCACCTGGCCTATTACCACGCCGCCGAGGCTTCCCTGGAGCTGGGGACCTGGTACGAAAGCCAAGGGGAGCAGAAGGAGAATCTGGCGCAGGCGGCCCGGGAGTTTGCGGCGGCAGAGGAGGCAGCCCGGCGGTCGTTGCAGCTCAAGAAGGATTTCGCCGGCGCCTACCGGGTCCTGGCGGAGTCCTACATGCGCCAGATGCCCTACAAGGGCGCACTCTACACCATGAGCAAAGGCGGCGAAGCCAAGAAACTCCTGGATACCGCCCTGCGGCTGGACAAGCAAGACCCCGCCAATTACCTCTCCACCGGCCTCTGGTACCAAGGGGCCCCGGCGATGGTAGGGGGCAGCCTGACTCGGGCCTTGGCCCACTTCCGCAAGGCAGCGGAATTGGCAAACGACGATTTTCAGCGTTTCTACGCCTTGGTCTGGACGGGCTTGACCCTCAACCGTCTGCAGGAGTATGCCGCCGCCCAGGAGGCCTTCACCCAGGCCCTGGCCATCTATCCGGAGAGCGCCTGGGCTAAAAGCGGCCTGGCTGAAGCCGAGGCCGGAGGAAAGAAGTGAGTGCCATGTTGTTAAAGGCGGAAAACCTGAGCAAAGAATACCGGTCCGGAGCAGAGGTGGTGCGGGCCGTCCGCTCCCTCAGCCTGGAGGTGGACAGCGGGGACTTCCTGATCATCAACGGCCCCTCCGGCAGCGGCAAAACCACCCTCCTCAACCTCCTGGGCCTCATCGACCGGCCCACCTCCGGCGAAATCTACCTGGAAGGGCGGGCCACCTCCCGCCTTTCCCCCCGCTCCCTGGCGGACCTGCGCCTGCGCCGCATTGGCCTGATCTTTCAGACCTTCAACCTGATCTCCGTCCTCTCGGCCTACGAGAATGTGGAATATCCCTTACTTCTTTTGCGGATGAAGCCGCGGGAGCGGCGGAGGAGGGTCATGGAATTACTGGAGGCGGTGGGGCTGGCCGACCTGGCCCACCGGCGTCCCGAACAACTCTCCGGCGGCCAGCGGCAGCGGGTGGGCATCGCGCGGGCCTTGGCGGCCGGGCCGGCGCTGGTGCTGGCCGACGAACCCACGGCCAACCTGGATTCGGAGAACAGCCAGCGGGTGATGGACCTTTTGGCGGAGCTGAACGCCCGCCTGGGGGTGGCCTGCGTAGTGGTGACCCACGACCCCCTGGTGACCAAGTACGCCCGGCGCATCGCTCACCTCCGCGACGGGCAGTTGCAGGAGGGATCACTAAATGGTGTTTAAATTGGCGTTCCGCAGTATCCTGCGCAACCGGCGGCGTACGGCGGTGAGCCTGGCCGTCATCGGCCTGGGCACGGCGGCCCTCTTTCTGGCCAATGGGTACGTGGCCTTCACCTATAGCGGACTGGAACAGATGAGCGTGGAGCAGACCGGCCACCTCCAGGTGGCCCGCCCCGAGGTCTGGACCGAGACCGGGGAGGGGGAACGGCACCTCCTGGACCGCCGCCAGCAGGAGACCCTGGCCCGCATCCTCGGCGAGCTGCCGGAAGTGGTGGCCTACGGCGGCACCCTCTCCTTAGCGGGGATTATCGGCACCGACCGGCAGAGCACGGCCTTCGTGGCGGAAGGGATCGACCCTGCCTTTGCCTTCACTCCCTGGATGCTGGAGGAGGGCACCAAGCTCTTCCCGGGAGACCGGGAGCGGATCCTCCTGGGCCGCGGCATGGCCAGGGCCCTGGGGGCCAAACCGGAGGACTGGCTCTCCCTCCTGTGCACCACCGTGGAGGGGGCATATAACGCCGCCAGCGTCCAGGTCAGCGGCACCTTCAGCACCGGCACCGCTCAAGGAGACGCCAGGCTGGCGGTGCTTCCCCTGTCCTTCGCCCAGTCCCTGCTCAACACCGATGGCATCGAGAAATTGATCGTCAAGCTGGACCGGACGGAGGCCACCGACAGGGTGGCAGCAGAACTTGCTCGCCGGCTCAAGGCCGCCGGCCTGCCCCTCCAGGTCAAGACCTGGCGGGAACTTTCCGTCTTCTTTAAGCAGGTCCGGACCATGTACGGCGCCATCTTCGGGTTTATGACCATCACCATCTTCGGCCTGGTCTCTTTCAGCGTCCTGGAGGTCATGACCCTCGCCTTCTTCGAAAGGATGCGGGAACTGGGCACCGCCATGGCCATCGGCACCAGCCGGGGGCAAATCTTCGCCCAGCTTTTGAGCGAAGGACTCCTCCTGGGGGTGTTCGGCGGGCTCTTGGGCCTGGGGCTGGGCTGGCTCATGGGCGTGGGGCTGAACAACGCCCACCTCACCTACACCCCGCCGGAGATGAACGAGCCGGTCCCCTTTGGGGTCCAGCTCAGCCTGGGGGCGGCCTTCTTCCACTTTTTGACGGCCCTGTTGTCCACCCTGACCTCCACGCTCTACCCGGCTTGGCGGGCGGCCCGGATCAGCATTGTGGAGGCCCTGCATCACGTCTAAGACGGAGGGAGGAGAGAGGCATGAAACGGCACACAGCCTGGCGAGCAACCGCCGCTGCAGTGGCAGCGCTCGTGATAACCTGGGCGGCGGCCCTGGCGGCCCCAGGGACCGGGGCGGCCCGGGACAGTGAGGAGGAACTGCTGGCCCGGGTGGACCAGGCCAGAGGAGGAGCCTGGGGCGAGTTCATGCTGGTCATGGCCGTCCAGCCAGAGCGGAACGGCCAGCCGGAGGAACCCGCCGAAATCGAGGTTTATGTGAAAGGGGTGGCGGGCCCCGGGGACGAGAGCCGGCAACTGGTCCGCTTTCGTTCGCCCCAGCGCCTGGTGGGCCAGGTCTTCCTGGTGGTGGGAGCCAACTCCTGGCTTTACCAGCCCGGCTTGAGGCGCCCCCTGCGGATCTCGGCCCAGCAAAAACTCTTCGGGGATGCCGGCGTGGCCGAGGCAGCAGGGATCGTCTTCGCCGGCCATTACCGGATGCGGGAGCGGCGCGAAGAGGAGAAGGAGGGACAAAAGTGGTGGCACCTGTTCCTGGAAGCCAAGACCCCCGACCTGCCCTACCAACGGGTGGAGCTGTGGGTGGATCCAGAAACCTACCGGCCGCAAGAAGCAGTCCTGGCCTCCTTGAGCGGCACCCCCCTGAAACGGCTGCGTTTCCTCTCCTACGGCCGCTTCGCCGGCGGCACGGCCGTCCGGGAAATGGCGGTGGAGAACCTCCTGCAGAAGAACCAGCGCACCCTGCTGAAGACCCTGGAGCTGCGGCCCGTCTCCTTGCCGGAGCAGGCCTTCCGGCCGGAATTTATGGACAAGCTCCGCACCCTTTTGGGACAGTAGGGGGGGTGAGGCAGATGAAGGGATGCCCTTGGGGGAAAGTGCTGGCCGGGAGCAGTCTCGCCCTGGTGCTGGCCTGCGGCGGTCTGGCACCGGCTACCGCGCAGGCGACGGCAGAGCCGGAGGGCGCGGGAGCGGCCCGCCCGCCCGTAGTGCTGCTGGAAATCCACCACCAGGGGACCGTAGTCCTCCTCGAACAAACCCCGTTGGCCTCCCTGGCGACCGCTAAGCTGGGCGACGCGGGGGAGGGTTCCCTCCTCCTCAAACTCCAAGGGGAAGCCGGGGGATTCGGTTATACCGCCACCGCCGCGGCCCGGACCGCCGACCGCGAACGTCCCTACGGCAGGGTGGAGTTGCCGGAGGCAACCCTGGCCTGGCGCTGGGGGGCCGCGGTGCTGGAGGCGGGAAAGCAAACGCTGAGTTGGGGCAAGGGGTTCATCGCCCGCCCCTCCTTCCCCCTGCGGGAAAAGACCAGCTACCTGACCGTCTCCCTCGACCTGCCGCTTTTTCAGGAAGTGGCCAGCACCGGCATCGCCTGGGCGGACTGGGGGGACACCGCGCCGCTGCTGTGGGGTCGCGTTTCGTGGCTCTTCGCCGCCAGCGACCTGGACCTGGGCTTAGCCGGTGGCCCCGGCCGGCGCCCCGTGCCGGCCGCTGCGTACTCTACCGACCTGGGGCGGGGGTGGGAGTGGCACGCCGAGCTGAGCCTGCCGCAAGGTTCAGACCGGCTGTATCCCACCGGCGATCTCCAGACCCCCCTGGCCCCCCGGAAAGCGGAGGAAAATCAGCTCTACCCGCGCGGGCTGGTGGGGGTGGAGTACCTCTCCCCCTCCGGCGTCATGACCGTCCTGGAGTTTTACCACCAGGCCGACGGCTATAACGGCGCAGAGGCAGACCAGTTCTGGCAGCTCTCCCGTGCACCGTGGGGGGTCGGGCCGGTCCTGAACCAGCTGCAGACCGGCGGTTTTCTGCGGCAGAACTACGCCGCCCTGGCGGTGACCCAGGCCGGCGGCGGCAACTGGTGGTGGCAGGGGAGCCACCTGGCCAACCTGGACGACGGAAGCGGCGTTTCTCGTTTCCAGCTCACCTATCTGGGTCAGAAGGACCTGGAGCCGGGCCTTGACCTGAGCTACTACGGAGGGAAGCCGGAGAGTGAGTTCGGCGCCCTGGCCCGGTGGGAGATCGCAACCCGGCTCACTCTCTATTTCTGAGCCTGCTAAGGAGGGATCAACCATGCGACAGAGACGCTGGCAAGCCCTGTGGATAGCGCTGGCCCTGTCCCTTTGGACGGCCGGCCATACGGCCGCGGCCCCGGCGGAAACCGCCTCCGGCGGACCCGGCCCTGGCGCCCCTGCCCCTTGGACAGTAGGACCGCTTTTGGACGTGACGTACGGCATCTACGGCCTGGAGGTGGCCTGGGAGGCCGGGGCCCTGGGCGGGCGCCCCTTGACCGTGGAGACAGCGGCGGGGTACTCCTTCTCCCAGGAAAAAGCCTCCTGGCAGGCGAAAGCCAGTCTCCGCACCTCCCCCTTCTCCCGCTGGAGCATCTCCTACCGGCATTGGGCGGGGAGCCCCGTCCTGGGGCGGGAGGGTGAAGCCGGGCTGGCCCTGGGCTGGGCAGGCGAACAGGGATTAGCGCGCCGGGTGGAGCTGGCCGTCTTCCACGGGAGGCTCGACCCAGCAAGCCCAGAGGGTTCCCCCGAAGCCGTCTACGCGGAAGCCAAAGTGACGGACGGTTGGCAGGCAGGGCCAGCCCAGGTGGGAGTAACCCTGGACCTCACAGCCGGCCGGGTGCTCCCGGAGGGCGGCGAATTCTCCTCCTCCTTGCTGGCCCTCCCGGTGCAGATCGGGAACTGGCGGCTCCAGCCGGCGCTGGGGTTCTCCCGCGGCGAGGCGGCCTTGGCCGGGTACTTCTTCCGGGTGGGGGGAGCCGGCAGCCGCCCCGCCCTGCGGGGATATCCCTCCGGTGCCCTGCAGGGTGACCGCGTGGCCGCCCTGACTGTGGAGTACCGCCGCCCCCTGCCCTGGTTGGCGGAGACGGGTCTACCCCTGCTCTCCCAGCTGGAGGGGGTGGCCTTCGCCGATGCCGCCGACACCCTGGCCCCCGGTGAAACGGCCCGGGACCTGGACTTCCACCTCGGGTACGGCGCAGGGCTGGCCCTCTCCCTGGGGATCTTCGACCTCCGCTGGGACTTAGCTTGGAACAGGGAAGGCGGTTTTTACCCCGAGGTGTACCTGCAAGGGGCGTTCTGAGCGCCCCTCAAGAGCCGTACTCGTTGCTGATTCCATGGGGGCAGACCCTAGAGCCGCCTTTTCCGCCTCTTAATTGGCGGAAAAGGCGGCCGATGAACGCAGTTTGCGCTCGTGGTTGCGAATGTGGGCCTCCGCCTCACCCACCAGTTGAGCAAAGGTGCGAGTGCGAGAGCCCGCCTTGACGGGGATGGCCAGCGGCTGGTCGGCCGCCCGGATGGCCAGCGCTTCCCACCTGGCACCTCCTCACCTTTCCTCCCCTCCGCACATAGGATAGAACACAGCTTCAGGGAGGGGATTGACATGGCCAACGAACGGCTGCCCGTGCGCGCGCTTCTCCGGGCTTACCGGGCGGAGCAGAGCAACCTCTTCTACTACCAGGCTCTGGAGCACCGCAGCCGGGAGCCCGAGCTGCGGGCCAAAG
>JASBVW010000066.1 GCA_029961005.1 Bacillota bacterium | reverse complement strand
CGTACTCGGTGTGGGGCAGGGAGACCTCCACCACCTCCGCCCCCAGGCTTTCCAAAAGCCGAATGGCCCGCTCCACCGCCGCCTTGACCTGGGGGTCAATGCCGGCCACAAAGAACTCCCGCGGCATCCCGAGGCGCAGCCCCCGCACCTCCGGGCGCAGGTAGGCGGTGTAATCGGGGACCTCCACTTCCGCGGAGGTGGAATCCCGGCGGTCGTGCCCGGCCACCAGGTTTAAGACTAAAGCGGCGTCAGTGACGTCTTTAGTGATGGGGCCGATCTGGTCTAGCGAGGAGGCAAAGGCCACCAGGCCGTAGCGGGAAACCCGGCCGTAGGTGGGCTTCAACCCTACCACCCCGCACAGGGCCGCCGGCTGGCGGATGGATCCCCCTGTGTCAGAGCCCAGGGCCACGATGGTCTCGTCGGCCGCCACGGCCGCCGCCGAGCCGCCGCTGGAACCCCCGGGCACCCGGTCCAAATCCCAGGGGTTGCGGGTGGGGAAGAAGGCCGAGTTCTCGGTGGAAGACCCCATGGCAAACTCGTCCAGGTTGGTTTTGCCCAGCACGGGCATCTGCAGGGCCCGCACCTTCTCCACCACCGCGGCGTCGTACGGAGGAACGAAGTCTTCCAGGATCCGGGAGGCACAGGTGGTGCGCACGCCCTTGGTGCAGAGGTTGTCCTTCAAGGCGATGGGAATGCCCCACAGGGGAGGGGTGCGCTCACCCCGCGCCCGGGCCTCGTCCGCCGCCCGGGCGGCGGAGAGGGCCCAGTCCGCGGTGACAGTGAGGTAAGCCCGAACTTTCCCGTCCACCTCTTCTATCCTGGCCAGCAGGGCCTCGGTCACCTGGCGAGAACTGACCTCCCCCTTCTCCAGGAGGGTCTGCAGCTCATGGGCCGTAAGAGCACACAAGTCCAACTCTTACCACCTCATTCCATAATCTTGGGCACGCGGAACATCCCGTCCACCGCGTCCGGGGCATTGGCCAGGACCAGCTCCCGCGGGAGGGAGGGGCGCACTTCGTCGGGCCGAAAGACGTTCTGCATGGGAATGGCGTAAGCCGTAGGCTCTACCCCTTCAGTATTGAGTTCCTGGAGCTTGCCGGCCGCCTCCAGGATGGCGTTGAGCTGGCGCGTGAAGGCCTCCTTCTCCTCTTCACTCAGCTTCAAGCGCGCCAGGTGCGCCACATGCTCCACGTCGGCTTTGGTGATCACGCTACCCTCTCCCTTCCTTCTCCTTCAGCACTTCTGGCCCTTTCGCCAACAGGGCCAGAAACTCCTCTTCGCTGAGCACGGGAATGCCTAGGGCCCGCGCACGGTCGTACTTGGAGCCGGGTTCCTCCCCCACCACCACGAAGCTGGTGCGGCGGCTGACCGTCTCCGACACCTTGCCCCCCCGCCGCAAGATCTCCTCCTCCGCCTCCCGGCGGGTCAAGCTGGCCAAGGCGCCGGTCAGGACGAAGGTGAGGCCGGCCAGAGGCCGCTCCCCCTCCCGGGCCGCCGCCGGCTCCGCCCGGAGGTTGACCCCGGCCTGGCGCAGCCGCTCCACCACCGCCCGGTTCTGCGGCTCGGAGAAGAAGCGGTGGATGCTCTCTGCGGTGACCGCCCCGATCTCCGGCACGGCTTGAAGCTCTTCCACCGAGGCAGCCATGAGCCGGTCTAGGTCGGGGAAGTGCTCCGCCAGGGTGCGCGCGGTCTCCAGCCCCACGTGCCTGATCCCCAGGGCGTAAATGACGCGCTCCAGAGAGGCCCCCTTGCTCTTTTCGATGGCCGCCAAGAGATTGGCGGCGGACTTCTCCCCCATGCGCTCCAGCTCCAAAAGCTGAGAGCGCTGGAGGTAATAGAGGTCGGCGGGGTCCCGGATCAGCCCCCGCTCAAACAGCTGTTTGACCAGGGCCGGCCCCAGCCCCTCGATGTCCATGGCGTCCCGGGAGGCGAAGTGCAGTACCGCCTCCTGGATCTGGGCCGGGCAGCGCAAACCGATGCAGCGGGCCACGGCCTCCCCCGGCGGCCGCTCCACCTGCGCCCCGCAGGCCGGACAGCGGGTGGGGAAGCTAAACTCCCGCTCCTGACCGGTGCGCCGCTCCTTTACCGCCCGGACGATCTCCGGGATAACCCCTCCGGCCTTCTGGATCACCACCACATCCCCGATGCGGATGTCCTTCTCCCGGAGGTAATCCTCGTTGTGCAGCGAGGCGCGGCTCACCACCGAACCCGCCAGGGGGGTAGGAGTAAGCACAGCCAGGGGGGTCAGCGCCCCCGTGCGCCCCACCTGAACTATGATGTCCTCCACCCGGGCAAAGGCCTGCTCCGCCGGGAACTTGTAGGCGATCTGGCCCCGAGGGCTCTTGCCGGTGGAGCCCAAGGCCTCCTGCTGGGCCAGGGAGTTGACCTTGATCACCAAGCCGTCCACCTCGTAGGGCAGCTCCTCCCGCCGCTCCTCCCAGTAGCGGCAGTACTCCCAGACTTCGTCTATGTTCCGGCAGAGGCGGGAGTGGGGATTGATCCGCAATCCACACTCCCTGAGAAAAGAAAGGACCTCCCACTGGGTCCGGGGCACAGGCGCCCCCTCGAGGTCCAAGAGAGAGTAGAAGAAGACTTTCAGCGGCCGGCCAGCGGTGACGCGGGGATCGAGCTGCCGCAAAGAGCCGGCGGCAGCATTGCGCGGGTTAGCGAAGAGGGGCTCCCCTTCCTCCTCCCGCCGCCGGTTGAGTCGTTCAAAGTCTTTCTTCTCCATGTAGACTTCGCCGCGCACAGCCAGGGAAAAGGTCCGCCCACCCGCCAGGCGCAGGGGAATGGCCTTGACCGTGCGCACGTTTTCCGTCACCTCTTCCCCCGTGATCCCGTCCCCCCGGGTCGCTCCCTGGACCAAGACCCCGTCCCGGTAGGAAAGGGCCACCGTCAAGCCGTCGATCTTCAGCTCGCCCACGTACTGGACGTCGTCGGTGCCCAGCCACCGCTTGACCCGCTCGTCAAAGGCCCGCAGCTCCTCTTCGGTATAGGCGTTGGCCAGGCTGAGGAGGGGCACGCGATGGCGTACGGGGGCAAAGGTGCTCTGGACCGCCCCGCCCACCCGCTGCGTCGGCGAGTCGGGGGTGACCAGCTCCGGGAATTTCTCCTCCAGGGCCGCCAGCTCCCGCATCAGGGCGTCGTACTCGGCGTCAGAGATCTCGGGAGCGTCTAAAACGTAATAAAGGTAATCATGATGAGCGATGAGCTCCCGCAGCTCGGCGATCCTCCGGCGCGCCCGTTCACGCTGCTCTTCCTGCACCGCTCACACCTCCTTGCCATGCCCAAAGCCGCCTACCTACTCCCCCCGGCCTGGGCTCCCGCCGGCTCCCCCAAGCGGCTGGCCGCCCGCTCCCGGAAGGCTTCAGGCGGGGAGAGCACCCCCACTTTGGAAAGGGGCCAGTAGCGAAAGATGGCTCGCCCTACAATGTAGCGGCGCGGGACATAGCCTACCCTCCGGAAGCGGCTGTCCTCGCTGTTGTTCCGGTTGTCCCCCAGGACGAAGTAGCTGTCCTCCGGCACCCGATACGGGCCGAAATCGCCGTAAATCGGCTCGCTGAGGTAATCTTCCTGCAAGGGCTCCCCGTTCACCAGCACGCGCCCGTCCCGGATCTCCACCGTATCGCCGGGCAGGCCGATGATGCGCTTGATGTAGCGCACCTTGGGGTTGGCGGGCAGGCGAAAGACGATGATCTCGCCCCGCGCCGGCTTGATGAGGCGATACGAGATCTCGTCCACCAGCACCCGCTCCCCGTTGTGCAGGGTGGGCACCATGGAAGAGCCGTCTACCGAAAAGGAGCGGGCGATGAAGGTCATGATGAAGAGGGCCAAGGCCACCGCCATCACCGTGGACTCCACGTACTCCCGCACGATCGACTTCGCGTCCCGAGTCTTCTCTTCCGCGTTCATACCTTTCTCCTTCCTTTTTGTTTTGACCGTCTCTATCGTCCGCGGCCCTCAACGGCGCGGGCCAGTGGAGGTACCACCTGCTGTTTGCGCGAAACCACACCGGGCAGAAAGACGGCTTGGCCGCGCAGCGGCTCGCCGAAGGCCTCTTCCACCAGGTAAGCCCCCGGACCCACGGCGTAGAGGGTCGTCCCCTCCCGCAGGAGATCGGTCACCATCAGGGCCACCAGCTCATATCCCTCTTCCCGGCACAACCGCTCCATTTCCCTCAGCAGTTCCTCTTTCACCGCTTCCACTGCGGATGCATCGGCCGTCTCTACTTGTCCAATTCCGTAGCGCCCGCCGCCGAAGCGAAACTCCTTGAAGTCCCGGCGCAGCAAAGCTGCCGGCTCCACGCCCTCCAGAGAGGTAGCCGCCTGGAGCAGGGCCTGGTAAAACTCCCGCCTCTCCACCCCGGCGGCTTGCGCCAGCCGCTCCGCCACCTCCTCGTCCAGAGGCGTAGTCGTGGGGGAGCGGAGCCCCATGGTATCAGAGAGAAGACCGGCCAGCAAGAGGCCCGCCAGGGAGGAAGGGAGGGTGATTTTCCTCTCCCAGAAGAGGCGCGCCACGATGGTGGAGGTGCTCCCCACCGGCTCATTGCGGAAGTAAACAGGGGAAAGGGTCTGCAGATCGCCCAGCCGGTGGTGGTCAATGATCTCCAGGATCTTAGCCTCCTCGATCCCCTCCACGGCCTGGCTCCGCTCATTGTGGTCCACCAGGATCACCGGCCTACCCTCCGCCCGCAGCAGACTTCCCCGGGTGACAAGGCCCAAAAGGCGCTCCCTTTCATCCACCACCGGGTAGTGGCGGTGGTGATGGGTCTTCATCCTCTCCCGCACTTCGGTCAACAGGTCATCCGGGTGAAAGGTCACCACCTGGCGGGTCATGGCGTGCTCCACCGGAAGGCTGAGCTTGATCAGTTGAGCCGCCCGGTAGGTATCCCAGGGCACCACCATCACTCCGGCCTTGCGCTTCCGAGCTTCCTCCACTGCAGCGGGAGCCGCCGCCAGACCGCCGGTCACGATCAGGCAGGAAGCCCCCGCCTCCAGGGCCGCCACCTGGGCTTCCGGCCGGTCGCCTACCAGCACCAGGTCCCCCGGCTGGATGTAACGGAGCATCGTCTCCCGGGACATGGCGGCGACCAGAACCCGGCCGCAAAAGGACACAGGCTCCTCCTCCCCCTGCGGGGGGACCACCCACTCCCCTTTCAAGGTCTGCAAGAGGTTATCCGCCGGGAAAGAGTAGCGGTGCGAAGGGTTGCGTTCGCCCTCCAGGTACTGGCGGGCGATATCCCCCGCCGTCACCACGCCCAGGAGCCGCTGCTCTTCGTCCACCACCGGCACCAGCTTGACCTCGCCGTCGAAGCACCGCCCTGCCTCCAGCAGGGGAACGCAAGGCCGCACGGCCACCGGCTCCCGCCTCATGATATCTTTGGCCCGCCCCCGCACATCCCCCACCAGCGGCGGAACTGGAACGCCCCAGCGCTCCAGGACAAAAGCGGTCTCCGGGCGCAGCTCGCCCAACCGCCCTGCCACCGCCGGGCCAGGCAGGGCCTGAGGAGCGCCCGCCTCCCGCTCGGCGTTCTTCAGGTAAGCGTAGCCGATACTGGCACAGATGGCGTCTGTGTCCGGATTGCGGTGACCCAAGACCAATACTTCCATCTCAATCTCTCCACCCTCACTTTACTCGTTCCAACGGGGCCAGCCCCGCCAAAAGTTTCTTCACTCCCTGCCCCGGGAAAGCCACCGCCAGGGTCACGTCCGGCCCCGCCTCCGTCACGGAGACGACGGTTCCTAAGCCCCACCGGTGGTGGCGCACCCGGTCCCCCACCCGCCACCGCTCTCCCGGAGCCGCAGCCGCTCCAGAGAGGGCTCCTCCAGAGGCAGGGCCGCTGGAGGAGACTCCCTTCGCTCGTCCGTCCGCGGCCGCCTCCGCCTCCAGGCGGCGCCAGGGGGGCACCACCTCCTGCCGGAGCTCCCGGGGGATCTCCTCTAAAAAGCGCGAAGGCAGGCGCGGTTCCCGGCCGCCGTAGACGGTGCGGTTGGCGGCATAGGTCAGGTAAAGGCGGTCCTGAGCCCGGGTAATCCCCACATAGCACAGGCGCCGCTCCTCCTCCAGCTCGGCAAACTCCCAGGCCGCCCGGGCATGAGGGAAGATCCCCTCTTCCATGCCTACCAAAAAGACCACCGGAAACTCCAGCCCTTTGGCGGAGTGGAGTGTCATAAGCACCACCGCGTCTTGCTGTTCGTCGTAGGTGTCGATGTCGGTCAAAAGGGCTATCTCTTCCAAGAAAGGACCCAGCCGGGGATCAGGGCTGCGCTGGACGAAGCGCTGGGCCATGGCCAGGAATTCTTTCAGGTTCTCCAGGCGCCCCAGTGCCTCTTCGGTGCGCTCGGCCTCCAGCTCCTGCCAGTAGCCGGTGCGGGCCAGGACCTGCTCGGCCAAGAGATGAACCGGCAGCTCCGCCGCCACAGCCCGCAGCTCAGCCAGGAGCGTTCCCAGCTCTTTGAGCGCCCTGGTGGCCCGCCCTCCCAAAGCCTGGTCTTCCCCAGCCAAGAGCAAGGCCGCAAACAGGCTGACCCGCCTCTGCGCGGCCAGTTCTTCCAACCGGGCCAGGGTGGCCTCGCCGATCCCGCGCCGGGGGACATTGGCGATGCGGCGCAGGCTGACGGCATCGTACTCGTTGTACAGCACCCGCAGATAGGCCAGCAGGTCTTTGATCTCCCGCCGTTCGAAGAAGCGCAGTCCCCCTACAATCGCGTAAGGGATGCCGGCCTGCAAGAAGGCCTCCTCAAAGGACCTGGACTGGGCATTGGTCCGGTAAAGGAGGGCAAAGTGCGACCAGGGGCGCCTCTCCTCCGCCGCCAGGCGGCGGATCTCTGCCGCCACGAAGAGCGCCTCCTCGCGCTCGTCCTCCGCCCCGTAGACCATGAGCGGCGGCCCGGGCTCGCGCTCCGTCCAGAGCCGCTTCTCCGTCCGGCTCAGGTTGTACCGGATCAGGGCATTGGCCGCCTCCAAAATGTGCCCCGTGGAGCGGTAGTTCTGCTCCAGCTTGATCACGCGGCAGTCGGGGTAGTCGGCCTCGAAGTCCAGGATGTTGCGGATGTCGGCCCCCCGAAAGCCGTAGATGCTCTGGTTGTCGTCCCCCACCACGCACAGGTTGCGGTGGCGCGCGGCCAGGGAGCGGACCAGCTCGTACTGGGCCCGGTTGGTGTCCTGGTACTCGTCGATCATGATGTACCGCCACCGCTCCTGGTAGCGGGCCAGGGTGGAGGGATCTTCCCGGAAGAGGCGGACAGTCAGG
>JASBVW010000065.1 GCA_029961005.1 Bacillota bacterium | reverse complement strand
GGGGGAGTAGTTAAGTACATGGCTATAGGCGAAGGTGGGGTCAACCAAGAGATTATTAAGACAGACTCCAATAACGCCATTACTGAGTACAAGACCACTTCTATTGCCAGCCAGGCCACCGGCTTCGGTCTGGACCTGGGGGTACAGGCCAAGTTGACGGATCTACTCGTGGTGGGTCTCAAGGTGCAGGACCTGGTGTCCCAGGCCTCCGGGACCACTAAAACGTCGACAGAGACCATAGATGCTTACGGCAATCGCACCACCACCGAATCTACCCAGGACTGGCGCCCCGACCTCTCCCCGAAGCTCCGGGCGGGGGTGGCCTTCCGGCCGCCCACGGGGACTACTTTGGCGGCGGACCTGGAGCAGGACGGCACCCTGCACCTGGGGGCGGAGCAGAACCTGCTCTGGAACGCCCTTTCCCTGCGGGCCGGGGCGATCCTGGCGCCCAACCAGCTCACGGAGTACCGGGCGGGGCTGGGCTTCAACCTGTGGGCCCTGCACCTGGACGTGGCTGCCGGCGCGGTGGGGAAGGGGGCCTCGGCCATGCTGGGGCTGTCGGCCAAGTTTTAAGTCAAGGGCGGCAAAGGGGGAAGCTACTTGATGCAGAGAATGGCTAGAAAGGCGGCAGTGTTAATGGCGGCCGCAGTTTTAGTGGCGGCCTTAAGCGGGGCTACCCTGGCGGTGGGCCCCCACGCGGGGGTCCCGCAGGAGGAGCTGCAGGGCACGGCGACGGCCATCTTCTTCAAGGGGGGCGTTACCGAAGGGCTGCATCCGGGGCTGGGCATCGATATCCAGTACGGGTTGGCACAGAAGATGGCCCTGACCTGCAACCTGATCTACCCCCTGGGCAGCGTAGAGCTGCCCAACCTGGGCCATTACGGCATCCAATGGCAGGTCAACAAGTATGCGGCTTTCTACGGGGGCCTCAAGAGCCGGGCGATCTCCGGGAGCACCGTGGAGCTGGGACCGGAGGTGGGGGCGGTGCTCAACCTCCAGGTGGGGTACGCCGTGGTTCTGGGCGCCATCCGGACGGCCAGGCTGGACAGCGGGACCAAGAATGAATTTCTCCTGGGGGTGGAGTTCCCCTTCGGCTACCGCACGGACCTGCTCTTCGCCTACCAGGAGATCGAAGAGCATCCGGCCTATACGGTAGGGCTTAACTACGCCTTTTAGACTCGACGGCTCGGGGAGCCGTAGAGACGGTGAGAGGGCTGGTTGAGGGAGTCCGGAGGAATAAGGAAAAGAAAAGAGAAGGGAAGGGCGGGGGGAAATGCGCCTGGCGTTGCTGGCGGATCTGCACGGCAATTTACCGGCCCTGGAAGCGGTAGAGGCCGATCTGAAGCGGGAGGGCCCCGTCCACCAGGTGATAGTGTTGGGAGACCTGGTGGCCTTTGGGGCGTTCCCCCAGGAGACGGTGGAGAAGGTGCGCCGGGCCGGCTGGGTAGCAGTGCAGGGCAACTGCGACCGCTGGTTCCTCCGGGACCCGGCGACTGACCTGACCTCCGGGCAGGCCGCTTCGCCGGTCTGGGCCGCCTACCGCTGGGCCAGGGCCCGGATGAGCGAGGAAGAGGCCAGGTGGCTGGCGGAGCTGCCCTTCCGCTACGAGCTGCGGGCCGAAGAAGAGCAAAAAGGCCCGGCCGGGCAGCGGGGCAGGGGCGGCGGCCCGGTCCTGGCCACCTTCGTCCACGCCTCCCCTCGGGACATAGAGGAGGGGATCCTGCCCGGCCGGCCGGACGAGGAGCTGCGCCCTCTCGTGGCCGGCGTGCAGGGAAGCCTCTTAGGGGTGGGGCACACCCACCTGCAGTTCCAGCGCGCCCTGGACGGCCTGCTCCTGGTCAACCCGGGCAGCGTGGGGCGGCCGGCGGACGGCGACCCCCGCACCGCCTACGCCCTGCTGAGCTGGGAAGGGGGCCGCTGGAGCGTGGAGCTGCGCCGGCTGCCCTACGACGTGGAAGCGGCGGCCCGGGCCCTGGTGGAGCGGGAGGTTCCGGGGGGGCGCCGGCTGGCCGAACTTTTGCGGGCCGGGCGCCTGGGCTGAAGGGCAGCAAGAAGAACCGGGGGAGCGCAAGAAGAGGCCCCTCTCCTTCCCGAGAGGGGCCTGCTCTTAGGGAGAGCCGGCGTTACCACTCGTCATCTTCGTCTCTTCTCTCCGCTTCTTCCCGTTCCAGTTCCAGCTCCTCACAGGGAGCGCCGCAACTGGGGCAGGCCTCAGGGGCTGTACAGCCGGTGATGGCTTCGCCGCACTGGCGGCACCTCCACGCCACCTCGTTCACCTCCTGCAGCAGGGGATTGGGGTTCTGTACAGCCTTATTCTCTCCCGTTTCCGGCCAGGCATGCGCGGCAGGTCCCGTAAAATTCCAGGCGGTGGTGCGTGACGTGAAAACCTGAGCTTTGGCTTGCCGCGCGGTTGAGCTCTTCCTGGACGGGTAGGTCCAGGTCGTAGATCCTCCCGCATTCTTCGCACTGAAAGTGGTAGTGGTTGACCGGATTCCCGTCGTAGCGGCTGAAGGTGCTCCCGTAATTGAGCTCCATGATCTCTCCGCTTTCCTTGAGCACCTTGAGGTTGCGGTAGACAGTCCCCAGGCTGATGTCGGGGATCTCCCGCCGCACTTGTTCGTACACCCAGTCCGCAGTGGGATGGGAGGTGGTGCTGCGCAGGACTTCCAGGATGCGCTGGCGTTGTCGGGTCATGCGCAGGTTTTTCCCTTTCATAAGCCAGTCCACCTTCTTTTGAGAAACGATAACTAAACTCGCTAGATCCTTTCCGCCCTAATGATATCTGACTTTCCAGAAGGAGTCAACCTCTGCTCCCCCGCTGGCAGCCCGAGCAGGGGCCTCCCGAGGGGATTTTCTGGTACTACCGGCAGTAGCTGGCAGCAAAGGCAGGACCAGGGAGGAGGGAAATGCCTCGCGGGAAACGAATATAACCCCTAAGTAGGAGGCCTAGGGGGAGGGGGAGGGAATGAACGCCGTCATCCTGGCTGGTGGGCGCAACTCGCGCATCCGTTTGCACAAGGCCCTCCTCCCGGTGGGGGGGGCTCCCATTTTACAGCGCATCATTGAGGTCCTTTCGCCCTGGTGCAACGAGATCATCCTCGTGACCAATGAACCAGAGCTGTACCGTTCCTTTCATCTCCCCTTGGTCTCTGATTATTACCAAAAGTGCGGCCCTATGGGCGGTATTCACGCCGGCCTCAGCTTCTCGCGGGAAGAGGATAATTTGGTGGTTCCTTGCGACATGCCGTTTTTGCACGAGGCGGTGGTGCAGGTGCTGCAGGTTGCGGCGGCAGAGCACCCCGAGGCGGAGGTGGTGGTGCCCCGCTGGAGCTGCGGGCTGGAGCCCCTGCACGCCATTTACCGCCGGCGTTGCCTCCCGGTGCTCGTGGAGAGGCTGGAACGCGGTCAATACGGCTTACACCGTGCCTTTGGCGCCTTACGGGTGGTGGAAGTGGATCTTACTCCCCTGGAACAGAAAGGCGTGAACCTGCACCGGGTCTTCATGAACATCAACACGCGGGCTGATTGGCGGGCAGCAGAGGAGCTGGCGCGGCAGTGAAGTTTAAGGATAAAATTCACAGTATTCCGATAATTTCTCTGGTAGGGCCGTCCGGGTCGGGCAAGACCACGCTCCTGACTGCGCTGATCCCCGAGTTGACCAAGCGCGGCCTCCGCGTGGGGACGATCAAACACGACGCGCACGGCGCCGAGGTGGATCAGCCGGGCAAGGACACGTGGCGGCACTTTCAGGCCGGAGCGGAGGTGGTGGCCCTGGCCGGCCCGCATAAGCTGACCGTCTTTCGCCGCTGGGCACCCGAACGTTCGCTGGAGGAGGTGGCCGCTCACCTGGAGGGGGTCGATTTGATCCTGGTGGAGGGTTTTAAGGCCGGGCCGCAGCCCAAGATCGAGGTGCGACGCCGGGGCGTAGGTGAACAGGGCCTCGCCCTGGCAGGCGATCCCACCTTGGTGGCGGTGGTGACCGATGAGGAAGGAAAGGGGGGGCCGGTGCCGCAACTGCCTCTCAACGATCCGGGGGCGGTGGCGGATTTTCTGCTGGGGTGGCTTGACAGGCAGAGGTGACAGAGATGGCACAGTCGGTTCTGGGGGTGCAATATGACAGGCAGGTGCGGACTTTTCTCCTGCTCTTCCGCCTGCTCTCGCTTCTCGTCGCCCTTCTCCTGGTCCTCTTCAGCCCCCAGCATTCAGCGGACCGGGAGCAGGAGCTGGTTATGACGGCGGTGGCGGTGGCTTATACCCTCGTCTATACCGGGGTCTTTCGCACCATGCGTACCCCTGGCTTTGTGGGGCACCTGGTCTGGGGCGGCCTGGACCTTCTTTTGAGCGGTTTCTTCCTGTATTACAGCTGCATCGAGCTGCCGGAGTTCTTCCTTTACGCAATCTCCCCCATCTTCACGGCCACTTACTTTTTGGGCTTCCGCATGGGTCTGGCGGCCGCCACGGCCATGGCGCTCTTCTATAATGTGGCGCTCTGGCTGCACTTCCATTCCTTCACTGCCATCTTCCACTCCCGGCTGGTGGGGGTGTATTTGGCCAATGTGGCCGGCTACTTTGTGGCGGCGGTGATCTTCAACTACTGGATTAACCTCCTCTACCATCTCAAGAAGGAGATGGAGAAGATCGAGCGGATGAACGAGGAGCTCCGCAGGCTCCAGGGGCAGTTGCAGGATTTGGCCGTTTTACGGGAGCGAAACCGCCTGGCGCGGGAAGTGCACGATCGGGTGGCCAGCAAGCTGTACGGCATCGCTCTGCGGCTGCAGATCATCTCGCTCCGCGTGCCCGAAGCCTGCCATGAGGCGCTTATGGCGGTGCGGGATCAAGTGCTGGCCAGCCAGGCGGAGTTGAAGGAGTGCATTCAGGCCATGTACCGCGACCCCCTGCCTTCCCGCAATTTCAGCGAGGTGGTGCAGGAGATGGCCGAATACTTTCGTCAGAACTTTGAGCTGCCGATAGAGGTCGTGCTGCCGCAGGAGCCGATTATCCTGGATTCCCGGCGCCTGCAGGAGTTGACTTATATCCTCTCCGAAGCCTTAACTAATGTGCGCAAGCACGCGCACGCCACCCATGTTAAGGTTTCGGTCGTGCCGCGCAAGGGGAGGTATCGCCTGGTGATTGAAGATGACGGGCAGGGGTGCGACTTCACCAACGGGGCCTCTCGACGGGGGTTGGGGCTGGCGGCCATGCGCGCGCGGGCCGAAGAGATAGGAGGGTATTGTTTAATCGAAAGTTCTCCCAAGCAGGGGACCCGGGTGGAGGTGGAATTTCCGGCTTCAGAAGTCTGTTGAGGGGGGAAGGGGAAAGTGGAGATGCGGGAGACGCGGGTCTTGCTGGCAGAGGACGATCCATTTACCCGCGAAGCTTTGCGCGACTACCTGGAGACGCGCGGGCAGGTGAAGGTGGTGGGGCTGGCCAGGGACGGCCATGAGGCGGTGGAACTGTTTAAGGGGCTGGAGGACGAGACGGACTTGGTGATCCTCGATATTCGCATGCCCCGCCTGGACGGCATTCAGGCTGCGGCCAGGATCAAGCAGCTCTCTCCAGGGGTCAAGATTTTGCTTTTGACGTCTTCCACCGAAGAGCAGCATGTCCTGGAAGGGCTTAAGACCGGCATTCATGGTTACATACTCAAATCGGAACCCAGCTCGCTCTTAAACGCCATCGAGGCGGTCATGAACGGCAGGATCGTCTGTGACCCCATTGTCAACGAAACCCTGGGCCGCCAGTGGAAGGCGTCCATGCCCCAGGAGCTGACCATGCTCCAGATTGAGCGGCGCATCGATGCTCTGGCTAGGGAAAAAGACTTGACTGCCCGGGAGAAGGAGATCCTGCGCCTGGTCTGCTTGGGGAAGAGCAACGCCCAGGTGGCGGAACTGCTGTGTATCACGGAAGATACCGTGAAGAAGCACCTGACCCATCTCCTGCAAAAGTGCGGCTGTCGCAGCAGGACGGAGTGCATAGCTCTGATCTTGAAGGGCGAGGCGCAATAAAACGTGCAGCGGCCGATTGAGGTTGAAGAGGCGCTGAAGGCGATCCTGGAGCGAATTGAACCGTGCGGGGAAGAGCAGGTCGACCTTTGGTCCGCCCGGGGCAGGGTCTTGTCCCGGGAGGTGCGGGCGCGGGTCGACCTGCCCCCCTTTACCTCTGCCTTGAGGGACGGTTATGCTCTGCAGGCGGCCTCGGTTACCTCTGCGCGACCGGAGCGCCCCGTCTGCCTGCGCATCGGGGAAGAGATCCCCGCCGGCCGCTGGCCGAGGTCCAGCGTCGGGCCACAGGAAGCGGCCCGCATCATGACCGGCGGTCCACTGCCAGCGGGAGCAGACGCGGTGGTTCCCTTTGAGTGCGCCCGCGAAGGGGCCGGACAAGTGGAGGTCTTGGTCCCCGCGGCCCCGGGGGACCACCTCTTGCGCCAGGGGGAGATCTTCCGCTGCGGCCAGGTGGTGGCGCGCCGGGGGACGGTGGTGGACCCGGGCCTGGTGGGCCTTTTGGCCTCGAGCGGCGCGGTGGAGGTCTGGGTGTATGCCCGGCCCCGGGTGGGCGTGCTGGCCACCGGGACAGAGCTGGCTCAGCCGGGGCAAGCCCTGCGACCCGGCCAAATCTGGGCCAGCAATTTGCCCGCGCTCTGCGCCCTGGTGGAGGAGTGCGGCTGTGAGCCCGTCCCTTTAGGGGTGGCGGCCGACGAGGCGGCTGCCCTGCGGGAGGCCATCGAGCGGGCCACCGGGCTAGACGGCCTGATCACCACGGGAGGGGTCTCCGCTGGGCGCTACGACTTGATGGAAGGGGTGGTGCGCGGGCTTGGCCTGGAGATCCTCTTCCACCGCGTGGCCATGAAACCCGGAGCCCCCACGCTGGTGGCGGCCCGCGGTAGCTGGCTGCTCTTCGCCCTTTCAGGTAGCCCCGGTGCGGCTTATGTTTCGGCCTTAGTCCTGGTGGTGCCGGCCTTGCGCAAGCTGAGGGGAGAGGCGGAATGGCGGCCGGTGCGGCTCCGGGCGGTGCTCACAGCCGGCCTGGAGCGGCCGGTGGACGCGGTGAGCTACCTGCAGGTGCGGGTGGCAGCGGAGGGTGGTCGTCTGAAGGCCCAGCCGGTCAAGGGAACGCGCCGGGGAAGAGAGCTGGGCCCGGCGGAAGCCAATGGGCTGGTGCGGTTGGAGCCCGGTCGCACACCCAAGGCGGGGGAGGAGGTGGAGGTGCTCCTCTATGCCCTTCCTTTTCCCTCTTTAGCAAGGGGCGGGGAAGGCGGTAAATAAAAAAGTG
>JASBVW010000064.1 GCA_029961005.1 Bacillota bacterium | reverse complement strand
TACGGTTCCAGGACATCCGCCGGGGCGCCGGGGGTCAATCCCCGCGTGTGCGGGGGAGCCATGCCCAGGACCCCGCACAGTGGAACGCCATGAGGTCAATCCCCGCGTGTGCGGGGGAGCCCAACGTCGGCGCGACACCTGCGGCGACAGACACGGTCAATCCCCGCGTGTGCGGGGGAGCCTCTTGCAATTTTGCAGCAGGCTGATATAATAAACAGCTTCAGCTACGTTCAATATTCGGTTTTCAAGGTCTAGACATCGAATACATTCTGCTCCACCTGACCTTTTCCTGCTGGGAAACATGTAACCTTTGAGCTCCTTTGGTAGAACAAAAAGGGATTCTTTTTCTACAAAGAGAAAGCCATACCTAATCATGTGAAAGGAGATGGTCTTCTTGTCTACCAAAGCCTCCCTCGCTCATGACCACATCCAGAAACACCAGTCTCGTTGGGAGCAGACCTCTCTCGATATCTGGAACTATGCTGAACTGGCGCTACATGAAGAACGATCGTCTCTGCGGCTGCAGGAAGAACTACAGCGAGAAGGTTTCACCATCGAAACCGGCGTCGGTGGCATGCCCACCGCCTTTATCGCCACCTGGGGATCGGGCCGCCCCATCATCGGCTTTCTGGGGGAATTCGATGCTCTGGGAGGGCTTTCTCAAAAGGCCGTTCCTTACCGAGAGCCTTTGCAGGAAGGCGCTCCCGGACATGGCTGCGGCCACAACCTTTTGGGCACGGCGCCTCTGGCGGCCGTTATCGCTCTTAAGGCCCAAATGGAAGCAGAAGGCCTTCCCGGGACTATCCAATACTTTGGCTGCCCTGCCGAAGAAAACTTGAGCGGTAAGGCCTTCATGGCCAGAGAAGGTGCTTTCACCCACCTGGATGCCGCCCTGACGTGGCATCCAGGGGCCATCACCCGGGTTCAGACAGGATCTTCTTCCGCCAACAACGCCGCCAACTTCGTCTTTCGGGGCCGCTCCGCCCATGCCGCCGGAGATCCCCAGAACGGCCGCAGCGCTCTGGATGCCGTCCAACTCATGAACCTTGGCGTGGAATTCCTGCGGGAACACATCCCTTCGACAGCCCGCATCCATTACGTCATTTCCCATGGGGGAGAACAGCCCAACGTCGTCCCCCCCTATGCCAAGGTCTGGTACCTGGTGAGGGGTGTCGATCGCAATGAAGTGGACCACGTATGGGAGAGGGTCATGGCCTGTGCCCGGGGGGCGGCGGAAATGACCGACACCGCCTTTGAAGTGGAATGGCTCAAAGCCATCCACCATGTCTTGCCCAACGATCCCCTCATCGATCTTTTGGAGGACGTGATCTTCCGGGTCGGGGGGCCTTCCTTCGACGAAGATGACCATGCCTTTGCCCGGGAGCTGGCCCGCTCCATCAGCCCGCAGCAGCGAAAGAGCGCCCTCCAGAACCTCCAGCTAGAAGGCCAACTTTCCGATGACACCCTTCTTCTGGATCAACCGTTTCCCCGCCCTCCCCTTCCTCCCCAGGGAAGAGGCTCCACCGACGTAGCGGAAGTCAGCTGGTCCTGCCCCACCGCCCAGTTCTGGGCCACCACCCAGATCATCGGCACTCCCGGCCACTCCTGGCAGGTAGTGGCTCAGGGCGGAAGCCCCATCGGGCAAAAGGGCATGATCACGGCGGCCCACATCCTGGCGGAAGCCGGCTATGAGCTCCTGCGCAACGAGGAGATCCTCCAAAAGGCCAAAGAAGACTTCCTGAAACGCACAGGAGGAAAGCCCTACAAGAGCGCCCTTCCCGAGGGCCTGACGCCTCCCTTCCACCAGTTTGCTACCTCTTGATGGGCCGCCTCAGGGCTACCCAGCGATAGAGGCCAGGCCCCAGGCCCATCCTGTCCAGGAGCCAAATGCACCGCACTGGCCGCCTCTTGTGCGGCCGCAGCGATATTTTGCATGACCGCCTCAAGCGAGTCTGTGGCGGCTTTGGCCGCTATACGCCGCTCGCCAGTTCCGATGTGGCGGCGGCCAGCCGCTGCGCAATCATCCGGCGCCGCTTCTGATCGCGGTCCTTGCGCTGATCCTGTCCCTTGCCATCCTTAACCTTAGCTTCCGATGCCAATCGAATTCCGCAGACACTTACCGTATCCCCCGCGTGCTCGTGGCCTGAATCTCACAAGAACAGTGAGAGGAATGAGGTCATCGCCCCGGCTCAAGCGCGCTCGCCAAGCGGGCGAACTCGCGGCGCAAGACGCCTTTGCACAGGCCGGTGCTAAGGCGGGTGGGGAGCGGCTGCTACCCCCAGTGAGGCAACCAGGGCGGATGAGCCTAGCGGAGGAGCCAACCCCGCACGCTGTAACCAAAAAAGGAGAGCATCCTTGCCCAGGGTGCATAACGCACAATAGGCAACCTACTCCCCATCACGCTCCGCGAAGACTCCAGTGCCGCTGCCAAGGGGCAAAGGCGCGGCAGCACCGGCCCCTGCCCTGACCGAGACAGCTCTATCCCGTTGCAGCCGAAGGCTTAATGGTAACCCGTGCGGAACGCGGCAGCTGCAGTCCGGCGGCCAGGAGAAGAAAGCTTCTGGAAGAAAGGACCTCCCACTAATTGGTGATCCGAGGCCAGAACAGCCGGTCTTTGCCATCGTCACACATTCAACCCTCCCTGCTGCGGTCTGCTCCTGATTTCCGGGTTCGCAAGGGCAACCAGCGGAGGAATCGGATTCCCGCAAGGTTCCTGACCCTGCTGCGACCTATTTCGACAGGTATTGTTGTTATTCGCCAGAGAGGGAAGGCATTCCGGCATCCTTGCCCAACGGGGATGGTACCAGAGCGCTAACAGAAGTCTTTCATCAGCAGGTTGACCGCGTTTCGACTGGCCATGATCTCTGTCTCCATGGTCGAGACCCCGGACTCCATCGCGTTCACGTAATACAAGCCTCGGTTCAAAACAAAGGGAGGCCATGCCGTTTCGGGACGGAGGATCGGGTAGGCTTGCCACACGATCCGTAGGGTGTGCACCCGAAGGGAAAAGAGCCGGGAGAGCAACTCCTCACTCAGCTCCTGGCGTGAAAACACCTTGTAGACGGTGTGGTCGGAGCCAGGCGCCTTGCCCCAGGTACCGATGCCGGAAAACGGAATGTCATGGGAGTCCCTCGTCATGATCGTCGCTGGGAGTTCTGCCGCTGTGCGCAGGCCGAAGTATCCGGGGCTTAGCTGCCCGACCACAAAGGTCACGTGCGTCACCTGAAAAGGCCTGGCCAGCCAGGATGGTTTCGGAAGAGTGACACCGGCGAACCGGATGCCGGCCAGTTCCAAAGGCGCCGCCACGATGACCGCATCAAAGCGTTCCGTGTCGCCGCCGGCGGTGGTAACCGTGTACTCTAGCCCGCCCAAGCAGGAGACTTCCGCCACTGCCGTCCCCGTGCGGACCGTTGCCCCGGAGGCTTGCAGCAAACCGCGGCAGACCGCGCTGTTCCCCTCTTGGACGGAAAGCAGGTAACCTCCCATCGCGGCACCGGCTAGGGAAACCAGATTCACCAGCGCGTGGATCTCGGACCCTTGACCGTAGTTGCTGCGCGAAACGCCATCGATGATCTCCTCCAGGAACCGGCTCGAAACGCCTTGCCGCCGGAAGTAGTCGCCGCTGGATTGCCGGGAGAGTTCATAAAGGCCGAGAGTGCTGAACAATTCCTGAGGGTCGGCAAAGCCACGGCCCTGGTCGAGAAGGTCGTACACCGGAACCAACCGGAGAAGGAATTGCTTGACAAGTCCCTCTGCCCGCAGGGGTGACATCCCATACCGGCGCAGCATTTGCACCCTATCGCGCCAGCGGGCCCCCACCGTCCTGAAGCCGAACCGCTGTCCGTTCCAGGTGCCCAGCGTCTTGGTGGCATATCGCTTCTGACGCAGGCCGAGCGCCTCTACAAGCCCGACGAAGTACCGATTTGTCGAATGGGCGATACTTGCCCCGGCCGCCACCAGGTTCCCAGCTATCTCTATCTCTTGTACCCGCCCGCCTACCGTCTGGCCGCGCTCGTACACGACAACCTCAGCCCCGCTGCCGAGCCTCTGCCGGATGAAGTAAGCTGCCGAGCTCCCTGCCATACCGGCACCTACGATGCCGACGCGAAGACCCGCGCCGTGCTTTGCCATGGTTCATCCCCCTCAGGAGGAATGCCGATGCACGGCTTGTCCTCCCCGATGTACGTGTTCCCAGAGTACTAGGGGGCACGCCGGAGAAACATCGGGCAAATTCCCTATTCTGTCGCCGGGCCGGATCAACCCACTAGCCCGTGGCGGATGGCGTAGGCGGCCAGGGCTGCCCGGTTGTGCACCTGCGCCTTGTTAAAGATATTGCGCAGGTGATGATCCACAGTCTTGCGCGAGATGAAGAGGCGGGCGGCGATCTCTCGGTCGGTCAGACCCTGGGCCACCAGGGCAGCTACCTCCGCTTCCCGAACAGTGAGGCCGTCGGGGAGGCCGTTGGGATTTCCGGCCGTTGCCCCCCTCCTGCTGGCCTTCCCGCCGCAGGCAGCCAGAGCCGCCCGGGCGCTGGCCAAGGCTGAGTCTGCCCCCACTGCAGCGAAGTAGGAAGAGGTCGCCTTCAGGTCGGCCAAAGCCTCGCGGGTGCCGGCCAGGGCCCGTCCCCGCGCCAGCCGGCTGAGGGCCGACTCAAAGGGGAAGCGGCAGCGCTCCGCCAAGGCCATGGCATTCTGGAAGTGGTTCGCCGCCGTCGCGGCATCGCCCCGAGCTGCCGCCAACTCGCCCAGTAGCCGGTGAGCCTCGATGGTCACCGCGCTAGCGGCGGCAGCCTGGGCGTCCGCCAGCCCCTGGGCGGCTGCGTGCCAGGCGGCGGCCAGATCGCCTATCTGGCGATGATAGCGGGCCCAGCCTAAACGGACGTTGGCCCGGAAGAACGGGGCGGCGGCAAGGGCCGGCCAGCGCTCCGCCCCCTCCAGCCATGCCCGGGCTTGCGCCTCATCGCCCAGGGCCAGGTACAGCTCTGCCCGCAGAGCATGGGCCAGAACCATAAAGTTATTGCTCAGCGGAACAGGATCCGTCGGCCGGTAAGGAGGCACTGTCTCCACGAAAGGACGGGCCTCGGCCGGGTTCCCACTGGCCAGGAGGATCCGGCCGGCGTAGTAGACCAAGGTGCCGCCGAAGGCGCCCGGATCCTCTCGGGCCGCCTCCACCACATGCCGCTTGGCCTCGCGCCAGTTGCCTCGGAAGTAGTGGTAGACCCCGGTCAGGGAGAATCCCGGCCGGAGGTAGGCGTACCCGGTGCGTTGCCATGCTTCCTCCTCCACAGCCCGGAGCGCTGCGGCCAAAGCATCCAACTCCTCGGGGTGGTCGGCGGACCCGACGAGTCGGATCAATAGCTGATTGGCCCGGAGCCGCACCGCCTCCCTGTAATCCCGCAGGTTGAGGGCAGTATCCGCTGCCTGTCCGCACAGCGCGGCAGCCTCGTCCAGGCGGCCACTTAGGAGAGACAGCAGCATGCCGGCTCCACGGATTTCGTGGGCGGCGCCGGGCAACGCCCGCGCCGCCAGCTCCCGCCACTGGGCCCACGCCTCGTCCCAGGCCCCACTCACCGCCAGACTCTGCACCAGCAACGTTCCTGCCCGCGGGTAGCCTGCAAACTGGCCGAAGAGATCCGCCTCCAGCTGCTGGTAGCGCGCATTGTCCAGCAGTTCCGCCTGGGCAGCCATGACAGCGGCCGCCTCTTCCTGGCAGCGCGGGTCGTTACGAGCCTGGGCGAGGCGCACCAGCATGTACCGGGCCCACAGGGCGGCCGGCCGGTCCCCGGCGGCGGCCGCGGCCGCCTCCGCCTCCTGCCAGGAGGCGGAGGCCCGGTCCGGCTCGCCCCAACGCAGGCACCACCCCAGCTTGAGGAGGCCTTCGCCCCGGCGGGCATGGGCCGGAGGCAGCAGGGACAGGGCCTGCGCAAACTGCTCCCGCGCCCGGGACAGCTCGCCCAGTTTCCGGGCGCGGTCGCCTGCCGCCAGCAGGTGTTCCGCCGCCCGTGGATCGCCGGCCCGAGTCAGGTGAAAGGCCACAGCCTCAGGATCAGGCTCTGGCCCGGCGGCCAGGGCATCGGCAATGCGGGCGTGCCAGCGCCGGCGGCGCACCCCGACCAGCCGGGCGAGCAGCGCCTCGCGCAGCAGAGCGTGGGTAAAGGCGAACCAACTGCCGCCTGCGTCGCACGGCGCGATGACATGCCAATCCACGGCGGTCTCAAGCGCTTCTGTCAGGTGATCCTCGGCTGCACCGGCCACCCGAGCCAGCAGATCGTAGGAGAAGCGCTCCCCGATGACCGCTGCCAGCTCCAACACCGCCTGGGTCTCGGACGACAGACGGTCCAGCTTGCGGTCAATGGCCTGTCGCAGGGTCTGCGGCAAGGGATCGCCCGGGGCGAGAAGCCGGCCGGTGCGAGCCGCCGCCTCCAGCACCTCCCGCACGAAGAGGGCGAGGCCTGCCGTGCGGGCATGTACAGCCTCGGCCACTTCCGGGGTGGCCAGCCCAGGCGGCAGGGTCCTGGCCACGAGTTCCGCCACGTCGGCAGGGGTCAACCGCTGCAGGAGCAGGTGGGCCGCCCCGGCCCGCTGCATCTCCGGAACCAGGCGCCAGAGGGGGTGGCGGCGGGAGAGTTCATCGGTACGGTAGGTGGTCACCACCAGCAGGGACCGTTCGGGCAGTCGCGCCGCGAGGTGGCGTGTGAGATCCAGCGTCGCGCTGTCGGCCCATTGCAAATCCTCAATGACAACAAGCAGGGGGCGGCCCTGCCGGCCAAGCCAGTGGGCCAGGGCACCTGCCCGTTCATAGGCCGTCCACTCCCCGGGTGCGGCGCCAAAGGGAGGCGGCAGGTCGGCCGTCTCCCATCCCTGCTCCCGGCGCAGCCACTCGGCAACCTCCAGCCATGGCCCGAAGGGCGGGGTCTCCCCCGGACCGGGGCAGCGGCCGAGCGTAGCCAGGCACTCCTTTGCCGCTGCCGCAGCGGCCTGCACCAGGGCCGACTTGCCCGCTCCCGCCTCACCGCCCACCAGGACGAGCCCGCCCCGGCCACGGACGGCTGAGCAGATGTGGGCCTGGAGTTCGGCCTGCTCCTGCGACCGCCCGACGAAAGGAAAGGATGAGGCCAAAGGCGATCCACCTTCCTTTTGCCACAGGACTTCACGCCATGTGCTGAAAATCCTGCTGCTCCTTCCTTCTCCTCGTTGGTGATGCGGTTGTGCGGGCCGGCAGAACGTACGGCGCGAGAGGCATAGCCCGGCGGGCCTTCGGTGCGATCCCATCGGGTACCCTGACTGCTGGCTCTACGCTCCCAGCAGTTCCAGGGTGGTACGGCGCAGGACCTCCGG
>JASBVW010000063.1 GCA_029961005.1 Bacillota bacterium | reverse complement strand
TACTGCGCCCAGCGGCCGGAGTTAGAGATGGAGCCTTCCTTCTCGTACGAAGCCGCCGCCGGCAGGAGGAAGACCTCCGTCTTGATCTCAGAGGGGTTTACCCCCGGCCGCTTCCAGAAGGCCGCCGTCTCGGTCTCCTACAGGTCCACAGCCACCAGCCAGTCCAGGTTGGCCAGGACCGCCGCTTCTTTGTTGGCGTTAGGCCCGCCCACCACCGGGTTCTGGCCCCAGCACATGAGCCCTTTGATCTCCCCTTTGGCCATGGCTTCGAAGAGGGCGATGTGGGAGTAGTTCTTCTTGGCGTCCCGCTTGGGCAGGTACTGGTAGCAGAACTCGTTCTCTTTGGTGGCCTCCGGGCCGTAGAGGGCCTTCAGGTAGCTCACCATGAACTTGGGCTTATTGGCCCAGTACCCGGTCTTGGGGGTCTCCTTCTTCAGGTAAGCCTCCAGGGTGGCGTACTCCGGCGTATTCACCGGCGTGTTGAGGTAACCCGGCAGGTTGTGGAAGAGGAGGCCGAAGTCCGTGGACCCCTGCACGTTGGACTCGCCCCGCAGGGCGTTGATCCCTCCGCCCGGCACGCCTATGTTGCCCAGCAGGAGCTGGAGGATAGCGAAAGCGCGCACGTTCTGGGAGCCTACGGTGTGCTGGGTGGTGCCCATGGCGTAGAGGATGGTCCCGCTCTTGTCGGGCTTGCCCGTAGCGGCGAAGGTCTCATAGACCTTGACCAGGAGGTCCTTGGGCGTACCGGTGATGGCCGAGACGGTGTCCAGGTCGTAGCGGGCATAGTGCTTCTTCAAGAGCTGGAAGACGCAGCGCGGATGTTGCAGCGTCTCGTCCTTCAGCGGCTTGGGTTTCTCCGGGTCGCTGGTGTCCATCTGGAAGGCCCAGGAGGACTGGTCGTACTTGCGGCCCTGGGGGTCGTAACCGCTGAAGAGGCCGTCCTGGAAGTCGTACTTCTCGCTGACCAGGAAGGGCGCGTTGGTGTACTTGACCACGTACTCCTTCCAGTACAGGTTGTTCTGCAGAATGTAGTTGATCATCCCGCCGATGAAGGCGATGTCCGTCCCGCTGCGCAGGGGAGCGTAGATGTCCGCCAGGGCCGAAGTCCGGGTGTAGCGGGGATCCACGTGGATGATCTTGGCCCCCCGCTCCTGACGGGCCGCCAGGAGCCACCTAAAGCCCATGGAATGGTTCTCCGCCGCGTTGCTCCCCATGATGAGGGCGCAGTCGGTGTTCTTAAAATCGATGTAGTGGTTGGTCATTGCTCCCCGTCCGAATGATGGCGCCAGACCGGCGACCGACGGGGAGTGTCATATACGGGCCTGGTGTTCGATGTACACGAGGCCCAGGGCGCGCAACAGCTTCTGGAGGAGGTAACACTCCTCGTTGTCCAGCGCCGCCCCGCCCAGGCTGGCGATGGCCTCGGTGCGGTTGACGGTGATGCCGTTCTCCTGCTCGATGAAGTTGGCGTCCCGGGTGGCTTTGATGCGCTGGGTGATCTGGTCCAGGACCCAATCCCACTCCTTCTCCTCCCAGCGATCGCTCCCCGGCGCCCGGTAAAGGGGTTTGGTCAACCGCCGCTCGTTGTGGTGGATCTGATAGACTGCCGCCCCCTTGCTGCACAGCCCGCCGCGGCTAATGGGATGGTCCGGGTCGCCCTCGGTGGCGACCACCTCGCCATCCTTGGTGTAGACCAGGATCCCGCAGCCGGAGGAGCAATAGGGGCAGATGGTGGGCACGGCCTTGGCCGCCTCGAGCTTGAGGGCTTGTACCTTCGCCCGGGCGGAAGTGAGGTCAAACCCCACCTCTGCCAGGAGCGTGGTCGCTGCGGCCGCCCCTGAGAGCTTGAGAAAGTCTCTCCGCGTTACTCTCATCTCGGCCCAACACTCCTTTCCCCGCAGATTAGAGAAATTGAAGATGGAGATTCAGAGGCCGACCCTTTCCCGCACCTCCTCTGGGCCGCCGGATCACCCCCGGCCGGCCCGGTTGTTCAAGGGAAGGAAGATTCCGCACTTCTATACATACGACGAAAGAGGAAGATCTCCTGCAAAGAGTCAGAATAATCACACGGTTATGTCTGATCTGACATCACGCCGGGAGGGTTTTAGTTGCGCAGGCTTTGCAGGGGAGCGGGGATGCGTCCGCCGCGCCGGATGAATTCAGAGGGGCGCGCAGGGTTGATGGCCAGAACGGGGGAGCGCCCCAGAAGGCCCCCAAAGTCCACCCAGTCGCCGGCCTTCTTCCCGGGGGCAGGGATGACTCGCACCCCGGTGGTCTTGTGGTTGATGACACCGATGGCCACCTCGTCGGCGATGAGGCCGGAGATGGCCTCGGGCGGAGTATCGCCCGGGAGGACCACCATGTCCAACCCCACCGAGCAGACGGCAGTCATGGCCTCCAGCTTCTCCAAAGTCAAGGCCCCCTCCGCCACCGCCCGGGCCATGCCGGCGTCCTCGCTCACGGGGATGAAGGCCCCGCTCAGCCCACCCACGTAGGAAGAGGCCATGGCCCCCCCTTTTTTGACTGCGTCGGTGAGCAGGGCCAGGGCGGCCGTGGTCCCCGGGGCGCCGCACCTTTCCAATCCCATGGCCTCCAGGATCTCCGCCACGCTATCCCCCACCGCGGGGGTAGGAGCCAGGGAGAGGTCCACCACCCCAAACGGGACCCCCAACCGGCGGGAGGCCTCGCGCCCTACCAGTTCGCCCATGCGCGTGATCTTAAACGCCGTGCGCTTCACCGCCTCGGCCACCTCGCCTAAGGAAGCGGGGCCCAGCCGCTGTAAGGCCCGGAGCACCACCCCCGGGCCGCTCACTCCCACGTTGATCACCGCCTCCGGCTCGCTCAACCCGTGAAAAGCCCCCGCCATAAAGGGATTATCCTCCGGCGCATTGGCAAAGACCACCAGCTTGGCGCAGCCCAGCCCGGAGCGGTCGGCGGTGCGCCGGGCCGTCTCGACGATAATCTCGCCCAACAGGGCCACAGCATCCATGTTGATCCCCGCCCGCGTGCTGGCCACGTTCACCGAAGAACAGACCCGTTCGGTGGAGGCCAGGGCCTCGGGAATGGCGGCTATGAGGCGCCGGTCGCCGGGGGTAAACCCCTTCTCCACCAGGGCGGAGAACCCGCCGATGAAGTTTACCCCTACCTCCACGGCCGCCTCCTCCAGGGCCTGCGCCAGAAGCACCGGATCCCCCTCCGGGCTGGCATCCAGCAGAAAGGCGATGGGAGTCACCGCCACCCGCTTGTTGATGATGGGCAGGCCGAACTCTTCCTCGATCGCCTGGGTGACGGGCAAGAGATTGCCGGCCTGGCGGACGATCTTCTCTTTAATCCGGCGCGCCGCGACCTTGAGATCGGGGTGGGCGCAGTCGCGCAGGCTGATGCCCAGGGTGACCGTCCGGATGTCCAGGCGCTCTGCTTCGATCATGCGGATGGTCTCGGCAATCTCTTTGGGCGCAAAAGGCATTGCGCTCCCTCCCTCCCCTCCTTAGGGGCTTTGCACGCTGACGGGCAAAAGACGCTCAGATGCGGTGCATGAAGCGAAAGACCTCTTCCCGCTGGGCGTACACCTTGACCCCCAACTCCGCCCCGGCCTCTTCCAGGCTGCGCTTCAGCTGCGCAAAAGAGGCGGTGGCCCGGCTGATGTCCGCCACCATATTCATGGCAAAGAGGTCGCGAAAGAGGGTCTGGTTTATGTCCAGGATATTGACCTGATACCCTGCCAGGACAGAGGTGATGCGGGCGATGATCCCCACCCGGTCCCGCCCGATGACGGTGACCACAATCCGGCTCTCCTCTGCATCTTTGTCCTCCAGGTGTTCCTCCAGGGCCCGGATGATGCGGCCGCTCTCCGACTGATCGGCCATGGCCGTCCCCCCTTGGGGTTTCTTATTTTCGCTCGCCGCGGGCTTTCTCCTGCTCAAGGCCGCCGCGGCAACCCCAAGATGCGGGCCGCATTATCGTAGAGGATGCGCCTGCGCGCCTGGGGCTTCCCCTGCGTGGCCCGCAAGACGCACAAAAGTGGGAGGGCGCGCAGGCAGAAGGGCCAGCCCGAACCGAAGAGGAGCCTATTCTCCCCCAGGCGCTTGATGGCCAGCCGGAGGTGGTCCGGCGGTTGCAAGCTGGTCTCCAGGTAGATGTTGGGCCAGCGCTCGGCTAAAGCCAGGGCGTCGAAGAACTCCGCCCGTCCGGCGTGGGTGAGAATAAAGGGGATGTCCCCCGCCACCGTCAAGGCCCCGGCCAGATGGGAGACTGAACCAAACCTGCTCCGCTCAGCCCAGGGGCCGTACCTCGGCTCCTGTCCCGTGAGGCCGATCTCCACCATGACCAGGAGCCCTAGCCGCTCCGCTTCGATGATGACCTCCAGGAAGGCGGGCTCCCCGGGGTGAAAGCCCTGGCGCCGGGGGTCGAAGAAGATGCCCTTGGCCCCGTTGTACTTGTACCAGACCAGCTTTTGCCGCTTACGCGGATCGTGGGGGTGGACTGAGCAAAAGGGCACCAGGTTCCTGTATTTGCGGCAGGTGTCGGTGATGTAAATCGAGTCATCGTCGCCCGAGGAGGCGACGGTGGTCAGGACGCTGTAGGCAATCTGGTGCCTCCGCATGGAATCCAGATGGGCCGGAGCCATGGCCCGGCGCAGGTTCCTCCAGCGGTAAAAAGCCCCGCCGACCTTCTTAAACGCCCTCAGGAGGGGATTGGCGGGGTAGGTCCCGTAGAAAAGGGCGTCCAGGTTAAGGGTACCTAAAGCGTCCGGGATGGGATAGGTGCGCACGGGTCTCGTCCGGCGCTCCATGCGGTTAGGGACGCTCAGCAGGTTCCTGGCCGGGCCGAAATGAGTATAGAAATCGATCACCTGTTCCCCTTCCAGGCGGACGACCAGCTCCCCCTGTTCATCCAGGGAGAGGTGGGGCTCGGCCGAAAGTAGAGCAGCTAAAGCTCGAGACGGCATGACGTACCCCCTCTCACTGATAATATCTGTTCTTTGGCATCTCTCCTGAAAACCCTCCCAGCTCTACAACAAATTTACAATTTAACTCGCATATAATTGGGAGTGCGGGCAAGGAGGCGACTCCGGTGAGCTTCGGCCTGGATAAGGTGTACACTTACCCGGCGGTGGAATACATCCCTCTGGCCATGAAGATCCTGGCTCTGCGCAGCGGCGCGGGGCCCCGGCCGCGGTCATCCTCGCCCGCCCTCACCGTCAGCCAGGACCCCCATACCGTAGCCGACCTCTTGCAGTGGCAGTGCGGGGCAGAGCTCCCCCCGGAGGTGAGTTGCCCCCCGGACCGCCTCCTGGTGCTGGCCCGGAACCTCAAGATCTGGGAGGTCAAGTACCGCGCTTTTACCGTCACCATGCCGGGCGAAGAGGACCCGGGCGCCTATCTCCTCTTCTCCCTGCCCACCCGCCATTTTTATAAGTCCTACCTCTTCTTTGAGGTGTGCCACCCTTCCGGCCGGCGCCTGGCCTGGGCCCGCTACTGGCTCGGGAAAAGATAAAACAGGTATCGCAGATCGATACCCGTTTTACCTGAAAGAGATAGAGATCCGGAGCCTGGGTAAAGAGCTGTTCAGAGCGCCTTATGCGCCTCCCACCTCCACGTTGAGCTGCACCTCTTCGGTGACCTTGACGAAGAGATCCAGGACCACCTTCTGCTGGACTTGAGTCTCGGAGACCAGCTCAAAGGTGACGAAGGTCACCGTCGGCCGAACGTAGACCCTCATCCCAGGTCGAACCCCCGGAATGTCCACGAAGAGGCTGAACGGAACCTCCTCCACCTGGTGGTATTCGAGGTTATCCAGTCCTACATAGTAGAGCTGCTTATGGACGGTCCCCTGGACGATGACTTTGTCGGGGATGGCCTCGCTGGTGACGCCGGTGACCGAAGCCACCACGTCCCTCACCTTGAGGGCCGGCCTGGCCAGGGTGACCGTGGTTTCCTGCAGGGTCTGCGTGGTGTTCTCCCCCCGTACCTCCTCGAGCTTGACCAGAGGCCCGGTCTCCAGGAGGGCCACATTCAGCTGCACGCTCTGGGTGACTCGGACCGCGATCTCAAAGACCACCTTCTCCAACAGCTCGGTCGGGGAGAGCAGTTCGAAGGTGACGTGTTCCACCGTCAGCCGGGTCTCCACGTCCAGGCCCGGTACGGACCCCGGGAGGTCTACGAAGTGGCTAAAGGGAATGTCTTCCGCCTGGTGCGCTTCTACTTCGTCCGGCCCTACGTAGAAGATCTGCTTGTGCAGGGTCCCCTGGACAATGACCTTGTCGGCAATGGCCTCCGCCACCACGTTCTGGAAGGTCACCAGAATCTCGGAGACCTTGCTGGCTGGAGTGGCCAGGATCACGGTCCCCTCCTCCATCGCCTGAGCCGCGTTCTCTCCGATGACCTGATCCACCCGGACCAAGGGCCCTGTTCCGGTGACCAGGTTGAGCTGTTGAGTCTGGGTTACCTTGACCATGAGGTCGAGGATCGCTTTTTGCAGGAGCGTGGTCGGATTGAGCAGGGCGGAAGAGACGTGGGCCACCGTGGGGTAAGCCTGGGCATTCATGCCCGGTTGAGCCCCGGGCACGGCCACAAAGGTGCTGAACGGCACCTCCTCCGCCAGGTGATGGACGATGTCGTCGGTTCCGACGTAAAAGATCTGTTTGTGGATCGTCCCCTGCACCAAGACCTTGTCCGGAATGACCTCCACGGCCACGTCGGTCACCTTTGCCGTCACATTTCTGACCTTAAGCGCCGCCACCGGCAGAGTCACGGTGGTCTCTTCCATTAATTGGGTGGTATTCTCTCCCACTACTACCTCCACCCTCACCAGTGGATCGGGCATTGCCTTCACCCCTTTCGCTCTTTGTCCGTCTTCGTCGCCCTTCAAGCTCGGCAGGCTGGGCGCGTCTTCGCCTGCCACCTTTTGCGCCGCCGGCGCCGCTTCTTCTTCAGGGGGAGGCAGCTCGGCAGGAGGAGGCTCCTCAGGGGGAGAGGATGGGTCCGGTCCTCCTGAAGGAGCCGCCGGCCTTTCGGCAGCGCCTCCTTCTTTCTCCTCCGCCTCGGGAGTGGCCATCTCCGCCCGAAACGGCCTGACCGCTGGCCGCACCAGTTCTTCCAACTTCCCCTCCCGCCCCCACCACCAGAGCAACCCCAGCAGGAGCAAGATCAGAACGGCTACCGCCAAGGCAGCCACCGCCACGACCACCCTAAACCCCTCCCCCCATGCTCCCCTCTCCAGCAGGCGAGTCTGCCGGCCCGTTGGCAGTATAATATCATATTAACCCCAAATGACCTCGGTGACCACTGAAACCGGCACCAAGTCCGGACTGCCGTCGTCGACCACGTCTAGGAGGAGGGTTTGCTGGTGGACCCCGATCATCCCTGGCCCCTCGACGTCGGTGTGCCGGTCAACTCGATTACCCGTTGCATAC
>JASBVW010000062.1 GCA_029961005.1 Bacillota bacterium | reverse complement strand
CGGCCGCCCGTCCACCTTCTTGAGGTAGCGCTTCTCCAGAACGCTGCGGGCATTCTCACTTAGGGGGATGGTCATCGACGCTCCTCCTTTGCCCTTTATCCACTAGATGTTGTAGCCGGTGTTTAGTCTATCATACAACATATGGTGGAGCAAGGGGCGCCAGCGCACCTGGAGACAAGCCTGGTCCCTCCTGGCCACCGAACCTTCTTCGCACTAACGTCGGCAGGCCCGGACGCGGTCCTTGCCCTCCCGTTTGGCTTCGTAGAGCGCTTCATCGGCTACGCGGATCAGTCCTTCGGGGGTGCGGGCATCGTCGGGGAAAGTGGCCACGCCGATGCTGCAGGTCACCAGGCGGCGGTCCCCTTTCTGCCCCACCTCCCAGCGGTTGCGCCGGACCACTTCACAAAGGCGCTCCGCCAGGCAGACGGCCTCCTCTTGCCCCGTATCAGGGAGAATGATCACAAACTCCTCGCCCCCGTAGCGGGCCACCACGTCCCCCTCGCGCACGCTCTCCCGGAATGCTTGGGCTACTCGGCGCAGCAAGAGGTCCCCTTGGGGATGGCCGTAAGTGTCGTTGAACTCTTTAAACCAGTCCAGATCGATCATGAGCAGTGAAACCCTGATCCCGTGCCGGCGGGCGCGGGCGAGTTCCTCGCGCAGGCGCTGTTGGAAATGGCGGAAATTGTACAGGCCGGTGAGGCTATCGGTAATGGCCTGCAGCTTGACCTGCCGATAGAGGAAGGCCTTCTCTAAGGCCAGGCTGAACTGCCCGGCGATGAGGCCGAAGAACTCCAGCTCTGCGGGGCTGAAGTAGCCGCGCCGGTGGTTGAGCAGCACCATCAGGCCGGAAACCGCCTGGTTAATCTTGAGCGGGGTGGCAATCACACTCGTTAGCTCCTCCTCCCGGGGGGAAGGCTCAGCGGACCAAAGCGGACCGGGCTGGCCGCGGCGCCACAGCAGGGGCTTGCACTGCTCGACCGCCTGCCCCAGGAGCCCCTGGCCGGAGTGGATCACCACCTGTTGCCAGAAGGTGTCAGAAGGGGCAGCGGCAGCTACCGTCAGCACCTTCTCCTCCTCTTGCTCCCGGAGAAAGACCAGGCTCCGCTCGGCCTCCATCAGCTCCACCACCTTGTCCAAGGCCTCCGAGAGGAGGACCTCCACCTCCAGGGTGGAGCCCAAGACCTTCAAGATCTCGGCCAAAAGAGCCAGCTCCCGGTTGCGCTTGATCAACTCGCTCCGGGACTGTTCCAAAGCCTGGGCGTGCTGCTTAAGCTGAAGATTGGCCTTTTCCAGCTCTGCCGCCACCGCCGCCTGTTCTTGGAAAGAGGCCTTCAACTCCCGCAAGAGGAGCTCCTTCTTCCGCCGGTCGGTCTCGGCCACGCGCACCGTTTCTGCGAAGGCATAAGTATAAGCCCCCAGGGCCAGCATGCCCGCCACCGCATGGCTCAAGGTGAGCAGGAGGTGCAGGCTCCAGTGGGCCGTGAGGACGCTGATGTGGTTGGCGACATAGGCCAGCGCCACCAGCAGGGTGACGATGAAAGCCTCGGTTTGGGAATAGCGGGTAGTGGCCCAACCGATGGTGAGAAAGTAGAGGATGGCGCCAAAGCCCCCCCTCCCTCCCGCGAGCCAGTAGATGACCACCGTCAACGCCAGGTCAGAGGCCGTGACCAGGTAATTAACTACTTTGCCGCCCTCGGCCAGCGAGGCTGTATTTAAGGGAAGCAGGATGTAGAGAAAGGCGCTAAAAAGGAGAAAGCCCTGGTTCGCTCGAAACAGCTCGGGGAAAGCCAGCCAGGTAGTGTAGAGAACAAAGGCGACCACTGCAGCCCGGACGAACTCGTGAAGCCGTTCCATGGCATTCATTTCCCGGTATAAATCCAGCAAACTCTTCACAGAGTTCATCCCCTCAAAAACGGGGCGCACCTACCCCTCAAGCCGGACAGGTGCACCTTACCTTCGGAAAAGACTTTACACTGAACCCTCACACCTAACTCCACATAATCCTGCCAGCTTCTCGGCCCGTCTCTCTAAACTTTCTTGCCTGAGTCTTTTCTTCCTTCTTTGTCCGCTATAGAGCAGGCAATATTCGCTCACTTTGCAGGCACAGGCGCAGACACTGCTGCTCCGCCGCGCACAGAGTTGGCTGCCCTGGTAAAAGGCCGGCAGCGGGTCGCGAAAGTAGCGCCAAAGGAGTCTCTGGTACTCCGCAGCCGGCACCTCCCTGGCCGCCGCCACCTCCCGGCCGGCGAAACCCAGCCGCCACAGGGCTTCCCTCACCGGCCGGTCCGCCACCATGCCGGCCGCAGGGTCAAGCCCGGGCCAAATCCCGGCCCGCCGCATCTCCCGGCAGATCCAGAACGCCCGCCCCCGGATCTGGGGGAAGGAGCTCAGCCGGCGTACGGTCTCTTCCCACGCTTCTCCCGGGCAGTGGAGCCGGGCCGCATCCCCTCCGTAGCAGGAACAGAGCCGAACCGCGCTGGTTACGAGGGCTTCCGCCTTCTGGACTTTGTTCGCCAGCGCCCGATAGTGAGCTTGTAAGGCCGCCAACAGCTCCTGCCGCCGGTCAAAGGAGGGCGAGCCCAATTCCGCCAGGGAGAGAAGGTGCGCCTCCCGGAGGGCCAAGAAGGCTTCTTCCGCCACTTTCTCTTTTACCCTAGCCCCGTAGAGGATCGCCAAAGCCAGCAGCTCAAAACGCCCCTGGACCGTCCCCAGATCAATCACGGCCCCTGTCCCTGCGGAAAGGGTCAAGAGGGGGGAAGAAGGAGGAAGGGGAAACCAGGCTTCTTCGAGCTTCCGGGCCACCTCGGCCAGCTCAGGAGGTAAAACCGCACAGGCGATAAGAACCAGCCTCCCCTCGTGCCAGGGACCGGCCGGCTCTCTGACCAGTCACAATATACCACATTTTTCCCTCTTTTTGTCAAAAGGCGCCTGGGGCCTTCTCACCCTTTTTCCCGCCACAGAGTAAAAAGCAAGGCAGCCACCGCGCTCCCAGCCACTGTAGCGAAGAAATTTACCATATTATTCCTTAACCACCTGATCCCCCGGATGTGGAAGGTCTCCTCCCCGCAAAAATGCCGGGGCTGCTCCACTTGCCGCCGGCACCGCGGGCAGAAAAAGACGGCTTGCCAGGCGGCCCCCAAAAAGCTGTCCGCCAGGGAGCCAAACAAGCCGCCCCCAAAACCGGCCGCCCACAAAGCCAGGGAGGGCGCCGGCCAGGTGGGCTCGCTCTCCAAACCCAGGGCAGCGTTGAGCAGGGCAGCGCCCGCCCCCACCAAGGCAACCAACCCGCTGCCAGCGGCGGCCGCCCACAGCCCCAGAGCGGTCACTCCTCCCGAAGTTCCCGGCGGCACCGGGCGACCGGTAGTGATCAAGCGCGGCTGAGCAGGGCTGAGGAGCCCCACCTCCGTAGCCCAGGTATCCCCGGCCGCCGCCGCCACCGCCCCCACGTAAGCGGCATAGGCCAGGCGCGGCTCCAGGAGGCCCGAGTAACCCAAAACAGCCATCCAGGCCCCCCAACCGCCGTTGGCCAGGACTTGCGCCAGGGTGCGGCGATCTTCTTTGATCAGCTCCGGATCCAGCTCCTCCCTGGCCTTGCGCCCCCAGGCCGTCCAAAGGCTGGCCGTCAGGAAAAAGGCCAGCAGGGGCCAGGTCCACAAAAGCCCGCCCAGGGTGAAGATCAGGCTCCCCAGCGCCACCGCCCCCGCAGCTCCGTCCGCAGAGAGGGCTCCGCGCCACCAGGCCAAGGTTCCGATGGCGGACCCGGCCAAAAGACCTATGCCCAGGCGCGCCAAGCCGGCGGACGGCACCGGCGCCCAGGCCACCCAAACCGACAGGAAAGCCGCGGTCAGGGCTGCGCCCGCCGGGGCGACCGGGGGGGCCAGCCCCAGGCAGGTCAGGTTGGTCAAGAGCACGCCCAGGAAGGCCATCCATCCGGCCTCGGTCAAGCCGAACCCACCCGCCCACCGCAAGGTGAAGTAGAGGCCGGCCCAAAGCGCGAGCCCGGCCAGGAGTGCCCGCCCCGGCCGGCGCAGCGCCTCCTTTCCCCCCGCCAAAGCCGCTGTACCCCCGCTCAAGGCACCCACCGCTCCGCCAAAGCGCCACTGCTCCTCCCACAGGACCACCAGGAGAAGGGCCATGGCTCCGGCAAAAAGGCTCAAGGCGTAGGGATTGCCCCCGCGCCGCGCCAAAGAGCGCTGTAGGCCCAGTCCAGCCGTGGCTAGATTGCCCAAAGCCAAGGCCAGGAGGGGCAGAGCAGCCGCCAAACCCTCGCTGAAAACAAAAAGGGCCACCCAGGTATAAAGGGCCAGGCCCAAGAAGAGAACCTTCTGCCTTCTCTCCGGAGAGCGACCTCCGCGGGAAGCCAGCCCCTCCGCCGCCAGGAGGAGCGCTCCCAGGTACGCCAGCCCCAGGACCGCTCTGACCAGGTCCCCTTCTCCCATCTTCCTCCCCCTTGCCCCCCTCGCCGGGGTGCGGCCTTTCCCCCGCCCTTCACTGCGCCGCCAGGGCCGGGAAGGCAGCCCTGGCATTGGCCGTGGTGCGCAGGGCGAGCTCCTCTGGCGTCCAGCCCCGCAGCTCCGCCACCCGCTCGGCCACCAGTTTGAGGTACGCAGGCTCGTTGCGGCGCCCCCGCTGGGGCACCGGCGCCAGGTAAGGGCTATCCGTCTCCAAAAGGAGCGCCTCCGCGGGCAGGCCTCGCACCACCTCCAAGAGGCGGCGGGCATTGGGAAAGGTCACCGCCCCGCCAAAAGAGAAACGCAGGCCTAAAGGCAGGAGCTGCTCGGCCAGTTCCAGGCTCCCGGAATAGCAGTGCAATACCCCGCCGGCGGGGGGCTGGCTTTCCACCAGCAACCTCAACGTATCGGCATGGGCTTCGCGGTCGTGGATCACCACCGGGAGGGACAGCTCGCCCGCCAGTTCCAGCTGCTCCTGAAAGGCCCGGAGCTGGATCTCGCGGGGGGAAAAAGCGTAATGGTAATCGAGGCCGATCTCACCCAGGGCCACCACCTTGCCCCCCCGCGCCAGGGCCCGCAGCTCGGCCAGGTAGTAGGGCGGCGCCTCCGCCGCCTGGTGGGGATGTACCCCCACAGTGGCGTAAAGCCCGGGGAAGGCCTCCGCCAGCTCCACCGCCCGGCGCGAAGAGGGCAGGTCGTAGCCGGGCACGATGATCCGCCCCACGCCGGCCGCCTGCGCCCGCTCCACCACCGCTGGTATCTCAGCAGGGGCAAAGGCCTCGTCGTTGAGATGGGCGTGGGTGTCGATCAGCCCGTTCATCGCTCCGCTCACTCGCCGCTACTTGACGCGGCTGCCCGGGGGAAGCGGCCGCTCCGGCACCACCAGCCCCAGCGCCGTCCCATCCTCCGTCGAAGCCGCCAGGAGCATCCCCTGGGAGAGCTCTCCCTTCAGCCGGGCCGGCTTCAGGTTGGCCACCACCACGATGAGCCGCCCCACCAGCTCCTCCGGCCGGTAGTGGAGGGCGATGCCGGCCACAATCTGGCGCCGCTCCCCTCCCAGGTCGATTTGGAGCTTGAGCAATTTATCCGCCCCTGCCACCCGCTCCGCGGCCAAAACCTTGGCCACCCGCAGTTCCAGCTTGGCAAAGTCCTCCAGGGTGATCTCAGGGAGCGGCTGGGGCGCAGAGGCGGAGGCCGCGGGCACCCCCGCCGAAGCCGCCTGAGCAGGGGTTTGCCCAGGGGCAGTCCCCTCCCGGGCTGTACTCCTTCCTGCGCCGGCCCGGCCCGCCTCCACTCCCTCGCCCTCCTCTTCGATGCGCGGGAAGAGGGGCGGCTCCCGGCGCATCCGCAGACCGGCGGGAAGCCGGCCCCACTGGCAGGCGGCCAATCCGGCCTCCTCCACCGTCCCCGCCAGCCCTAACTGGCCCCAGATCCGCTGCGCCGTGCCGGGCATGGCCGGATAGACCAGGATGGCCACCAGGCGAATGGTCTCCGCCAGGTTGTACATCACCCGGGCCAGCCGGTCCTGCTGGCCCTGGCGAGCCAGGGCCCAGGGTGCCGCCTCGTCAATGTATTTGTTGGCCCGGCCGATCAGGCGCCAGACAGCGGCCCAGGCCTCGTTGAGCTCGTAGGTTTCCATGCAGCGCCGGTACTCCTCCACCACCTGGCCGGCCAGGCGCGGCAGCTCCAGGTCCAGATCCTCCGCCTGCCCCGGCTCCGGCACCTGGCCCTGGAAGTACCTCTCCAGCATGGCCGCGGTCCGGTGGATCAGGTTGCCCAGGTCGTTGGCCAAGTCGGAGTTGAGGCGCTGAATGAGGGCGCTCCGGGAGAAGTTGCCGTCCTGCCCGAAGGAGATCTCCCGCAGGAGGAAGTAGCGGATGGCGTCGGCGCCGAACTCGTCGATGAGCAGGTGGGGATCCACCACGTTCCCCTTAGACTTGGACATCTTGTCGCCTTCAATAATCAGCCAGCCGTGGCCGAAGACGGTCTTCGGCAAGGGAAGATCCAGGGCCATGAGCATGATGGGCCAGATGATGGTGTGAAAGCGCACGATCTCCTTCCCTACCAGGTGCAGGTCGGCCGGCCAGTAGCGGCGGAACTTTTCTTCATCCTGGAGGTAACCCACTCCCGTCAGGTAGTTGCTCAGGGCGTCAAACCAGACGTAAACGACGTGCCGGGGATCCGTAGGCACGGGAATTCCCCAATCGAAGGTGGTGCGGGAGATGCACAGGTCCTCCAGCCCCTGGTCCAGGAACTTCAGCATCTCGTTGCGGCGCGAGGCCGGTTGAATGAACTCCGGGTGCTCCTCGATGTGCCGGCGCAGCCGCTCCTGGTAGCGGGAGAGGCGGAAGAAGTAGCTCTCCTCCCTCAGCAGCTCCACCGGCCGCCCGCAGTCCGGGCACTTGCCGTCCACCAGCTGCCGCTCCAGCCAGAAGGTTTCGCAGGGGGTGCAGTACCAGCCCTCGTACTCCGACTTGTAGATATCCCCCTTCTCCTGAATCCGGCGGAAGATGTGCTGGACCACTCGCTCGTGGCGCGGTTCAGTGGTCCGGATAAAATCGTCGTACGAGATGTTCAGGCGCCGCCACAGCTCCTGAAAAGAGGCCACGATCTCGTCCACGTACTTCTGGGGCGGCATCCCTTTTTCGGCGGCCCGGCGCTGGATCTTCTGCCCGTGTTCGTCAGAGCCGGTCAGGAAGAAGACGTCCCGCCCGGCCAGCCGGTGGTAGCGGGCCAGCGCATCGGCGATGGTGGTGGTGTAGGCATGCCCGATGTGCAGCCGATCGCTGGGATAGTAGATAGGCGTGGTGACGTAAAAGGTCTCGCGCATCGTTGGCATCCCTCCGCAGCCTTTGTTTCAGGCCCGCGAGCCGCCCTTCTCCACCGCGGACAAGGCGGCATCCAGCGCCTCAATCAGCTCGCCCATCGCCCTCGCGTTCGTCATCACCAGACCGTACAAAAGCGCCCATCGG
>JASBVW010000061.1 GCA_029961005.1 Bacillota bacterium | reverse complement strand
CGGGGGCGCGACCTGGTCACCGGCTTGCCCAAGACGGTCCGGATCACGGGGCGGGAGGTGCGGGAAGCCCTCAAGGATCCGGTGAGCGGGGTGGTGGAGGCCGTGCGCCTGACTTTGGAGCGGACTCCGCCCGAGCTGGCGGCTGACGTGATGGACAAGGGGATTGTCCTGGCCGGTGGAGGTGCGCTCTTGCGCGGGATCGACAGGCTCTTGAGCGAAGAGACGGGAATGCCCGTTCACATCGCGGACGATCCTTTGAGCTGCGTAGCCAGGGGTACGGGGCTGGCTCTGGAAGAGTACGAGACCATGAAGAGGGTGCTCATCACCAGCAAGAAGTTGGGCTGAAGATAAGTGGGGGAGGATGCCGTTGTCCGACGCGTTGGGCCCACGCAAGGGCACGGTCATTGCTATCCTGATCTTTCTGACGGCGATCAGCGTCATCTTTGTGACGCGCGAAGGCGCACGTCCCAATCCAGTGGGGCGGGCAATTCAAACCGCGCTGGCGCCTTTTCAGTACGCCTTGACCCAGGTGGTGGAAGGGGTTGTGGATACCTGGCGGGGAGTGGTCGAGCTTTCCTCCCTGCGCCAGGAGAATGCGCGCCTGCGCCGGGAGAACGCGCGCCTGCGGGCCGAAAACCTCCTTTTAGAGCAGTTCAGGCGGGAGAATGAGCAGTGGCGCCGCATGCTGGCTTTTCAGGAGCAAGCCCCCTGGAAGACGGTGGCGGCCCAGGTCATCGCCCGGGATCCTTCCAATTGGTTTAGCCTTTTAACCATCAACAAAGGGGAGCGGGACGGCATAAAACCCCGCCAGCCGGTGATCACGGAGGAGGGGCTGGTGGGGCAGGTACGCCACACGGGCCCTCACTGGGCGACAGTCCTTTTGATCCTGGATTCTCGCAGCGCCATCGGGGGGCAGGTGGAACGCACGGGCGACTTCGTGCTGGTGGAAGGGCGCCCTGACGTCTCCGGTTTTCTGGTGGCCAGGCCACTTTCGCCGGGTGTGGAGCTGAAGGAGGGTGATCTCCTCCTGACGGCCGGGTTGACCCCTCTCTTCCCCAAGGGCCTCCAGATCGGTACGGTTGTCTCCCTCCAAGAGGGGAAGTACGGCCTTTCCAAGGTGGGGTTGGTCCGCCCGGCCGTCCGCTTCAGCAACCTGGAGAAGGTCTTCGTGATTGTAGATTCCGGTCTGGCCGCAGCTCCGTGAGCAGCAGCCGGGAGGGAGAAGGATGCGCTGGCTGGGAGCGGGACTTTTGATCTTGGGGGCTCTCCTCCTCCAGAATACCGCCTTTAGTCTTCTCCTGTTTTTGGGGGTAAAGCCCGATTTGGTGCTGCTGGCGGTGGTGGCGTGGGCCCTGGCGCGCGGGGCAAAGGAGGGAGCTCTCTTAGGAGGAGCGGCGGGTCTGCTCCTGGATCTTTTGCGGGGGCACTGGGTCGGTTTGGGGGCGGTCACTTACCTGACTACCGGTTATGTGGTGGGGCTTTTGGAGGACCGCCTCTTCAAGGAGAACCTGCTCGTCCCGGTGGTGGTCTCTTTTTTTGCCACCTTCCTGGATCAGCTCCTTTTCCTGCTCCTAGGCAATTCTTTCGGCTTGGGGTATCCCCTCTTTTTTACTTTGTGGCGCATCACCTTCCCCAGCATGTTGTATAACGCCGCCCTGGCTCCGCTGGTCTACCGGCAGGTGCAGCGGCTGGAGGAGCGCATCAACCAGGGCGTCTGGGAGAAGGGAGGGAGCGCTCTCTAATGCTGAATCCGCAGAAGCGACTCCGCCTTCGCCTGTACCGAGTGAGGGTCTTCTTTTACCTGGTGGCCTTTGTCTTTACCCTCCTCGCCCTGCGCCTCTGGTACCTCCAGGTGGTGATGGGGGACTTCTACGCGGAGAAATCCATGGCCAACAGCGTGCGCCTGGTGCCCATTCCGGCTCCGCGGGGAGAGATCTACGATCGCCGGGGCAGGCTTTTAGTGACCAGCCGGCTCTCTTACACCGTCTCCCTCTTGCCGCGGGAGTTGTCCCCGGAGCACCACCGCGTGGTGCGGGAGCTGTCCCAAATCTTGGCCCTCCCGGAGGAACAGATCTGGGCTGAGTTGAAAAATTCTGCTCTCCTTCCCTACTATCCGGTGCGCCTAAAACGCGACCTGGACCCCCGGACCTTGATTGCCCTTGAGGAAAAGCGGCTGGACCTGCCGGGCGTGATCGTGGAGGAAATCCCCGTGCGCAACTACTTGTACGGGGACCTGGCCGCCCACGTCTTCGGGTATCTGGGGAAGATCAGCCCCCAAGAATGGGAGGATTTTCGCCAGCAAGGGTACGCTCCTTCCGACGTGATCGGCAAGACGGGGTTGGAACGCCTCTATGAACGGGTTTTGAAGGGCAAGGACGGGGGGCAGCAGGTGGAGGTGAACCGGGTCAACCGGCCCATCCGCGTCCTGGGCACAGTGGATCCTCTGCCGGGGCAGGGGTTGCAACTGACCATCGATTTGGAGGTGCAGCAGGCGGCGGAGGCAGCGCTTAAAGAACAATTGGAATGGCTGCGCCGCTTCACGCCTTATAAAAATGCCCGGGCGGGCGCAGCGGTGGTGATGGACCCTCGCACCGGAGAACTCCTGGCTCTGGCCTCCGTGCCCTCCTTCGACCCCAACCGCTTCATCGGGGGAGTGGATCCGCAGTACTGGCGGGAGCTGCAGGAAAACCCGGCCCATCCCTTCACCAACCGCGCCGTGCAGAGCGCTGTTCCCCCGGGCTCTCTCTTCAAACCGGTCACGGCCGTCGCCGCCCTAATGGAGGGGGTGACCAACCGCGCGGAGATCTTCGTAGATCGCGGCCGCGATCCGATCTACCCGGAAAAGACCTGCTGGATTTTTACGCGGGAGGGGAGGGGCCACGGGCGGATTAATCTCGTCACCGGCCTGCAAGAGTCCTGCAACATCGTCTTTTATGAGCTGGGCCGGCGGTTGGGGATTGAGCGCTTGGCTTACTGGGCACGCCAATTTGGCTTGGGCCAGGCCTCCGGGCTGGAGTTTTATCCCGGCGAGCTCTCCGGCCTCGTCCCCGATCGGGAGTGGAAGCGCAAGGCCTTCAGCCGCCCCTCGGACAAGCTTTGGTACGAGGTGGAGACTATGGACGTGGCCATCGGGCAAGGCGCTTTGCAGACCACCCCTTTGCAGTTGGCCACCCTTTACTCCGCACTAGCCAACGGAGGAGTCCTGTACCGGCCTTACCTGGTCAAGGCTATCCTGGATGCCGACGGCCGACCGGAGCAGACCTTCTCCCCGCAGGTGAAAAGGCGCATCCCTCTCCGGCCGGAGGTGGTACAGACGGTGCGGGAAGGCATGGCGCAGGTGGTAGCGGCCGGTACGGCCTCTGGGGCGTTTCGCGATTTCCCTATCCCGGTGGCCGGCAAGACAGGTACAGTAGAGTTGGGGAAAGGGATTAAGGATACGCACGCCTGGTTTGCCGGCTTCGCTCCGGTGGAGGACCCGCAGGTGGTAGTGGTGGTCTTCCTGGAGCGCGGAGGGGGAGGAGGAGCTTCCGCCGCCCCGGTGGCCCGGCGCATCCTGGAAGCGTACTTCGGCCTCTCCCGGCCTGGCTCTAAGACTTCTCCCGGAGCTGCTCCCAGCGCTTCCCCGGTCGCTCCCGCCCCGGCGAGCCCTGGCCCATCGGCGGCTCCTACCCCCGCGGCTCCCGGCCCGACTGATCTTACCTCGCCGGCCCCTGCTCCCGTCCCTGGGGCCCCCACGGCTCCTGCTCCTGCCTCCCCGGGTGCTTCAGAGGAAGGTGCATGATGGTCTGTGGGCGCAAACCCCGGGGAGGCAGGGTGGATTCCTTGCGGAAGGAAAAGGGGCGGGGGTGCCGAAGTTAAAGAGGCGAACGGAGGGCAGGAAAGAGCTGGAGGGTGAGGAGCGAAGGAAAATGCCCCGCGAAAGGGTGAGCATCAAAGGAACCCGTCAAGGGTTGCGCATCTTGCTGGACCCGGAAGGGGAATTTGAGGAGGTTCTTCAGGAGCTGGAGGAAAGGCTGAATAGTGGCAACGGGTTCTTCACCGGAGCCAGCGTGGACATCTACACCGGCGGGCGTGAGTTGAGGCCGGAGCATTGGGCCGCCTTGGCTGAGCTGGTGGGAAAGCGCTTCGGCCTCCGCATAGGGGTGATCGACCAGCGGCGCCAGCCGCCGGAGGAGTTGCCGTACGGTCCGGTCCGGAATCAAGGCGGCGAGGAAGCCGCCCTGGCGGACCGGGTGGAGCCTACCTTGTTGGTCAAACGCACCCTTCGTTCGGGGCAGAGCGTGCGCTTCAAAGGGAATGTGGTCATCGTGGGCGATGTCAACCCGGGCGCTGAAGTGGTAGCGACGGGTGATGTGATCGTGATCGGGGTTCTGCGCGGGATGGTCCATGCCGGTGCAGCGGGAAACCGGGCGGCAGTGGTGACCGCCTTCCGACTAGCCCCTACGCAGCTGCGCATCGCCGATGTGATCACCAGGGCTCCGGATAACGCCTCTCTTCCCAGCGTCCCCGAGGTGGCGAGGATTAAGGACGGCTGTGTGGTCATCGAGGAGTATGTCTCCTGAGGGGGAGGGTCAAGACATGGGTAGAGTAATTGTCATAACCTCGGGCAAAGGGGGAGTGGGGAAGACCACTTCAGTGGCCAATCTGGGGACGGGTTTGGCCATGTTGGGGCGCCGGGTGGTCATGGTGGACGCCGATATCGGGCTGCGCAACCTGGATGTGGTTCTGGGGCTGGAGAACCGCATCGTCTACGACCTGGTAGACGTGGCGGAGGGCAACTGCCGGATGCGCCAGGCTCTGATCAAGGACAAAAGGTACGACCACCTTTTTTTGCTGCCGGCGGCCCAGACCAAGGACAAAAGCGCGGTCACCCCGGAGCAGATGCGGCAGATTTGCCGGGAGCTGGCGGAGGAATTTGATTATGTGCTGGTGGATTCGCCGGCCGGTATTGAACAAGGGTTCCGCAACGCCATCGCCGGCGCCCAGGAAGCGATCATCGTGACCACGCCCGAGGTGGCCGCCGTGCGGGATGCGGACCGCATCATCGGCCTTTTGGATTCCTTCGGCCTGCGTCAGCCCAAACTCGTGCTGAACCGCATCAGACCGGATATGGTGCGCAAAGGAGATATGATGGATATAGAGGACGTAGTGGAGATTCTGGCCATCCCCATCCTCGGAGTCATCCCCGATGACGAGGCCATCATCATCTCCACCAATCGCGGAGAACCGGCGGTGCTGGACCAGTCTTGCCGGGCCGGCCTGGCTTACCGCAACATTGTCCGCCGCCTGGAAGGGGAAGAGGTGCCCCTCATGAACCTTCAGGAGGCACAAGGCCTTCTGGCGCTGGTCAAAAGGCTGGTGGGAATGGGCGGCCGGTAAAGAAGGGGGAGAGGCGGGGTGTTCGACTTCCTATCCCGGTACAAGTATAATGAGAGGGAGGGCCACAGCAAAGATGTGGCTAAAGAGAGGCTCCAGCTCGTCTTGATTCACGATCGCACCAGCGTGACCCCTGAGCTGTTGAACGTGCTGCGCGAAGAGATCATGGCGGTCATAGAGCGCTACATGGAGATCGACTATCAAGGTCTGGAGATTGCAGTGGAGCGGTCAACAGGGAGGAGAGCGGCCCTGGTGGCCAACGTGCCTATTCGGAGGGTAAAAACAGGCCAAAAATAAGGGTGCGGGACGGGGAAGGCAGAGAGAGTTGATGCTGGATCGGCGCTTAGTTAAGAGTTTTGATTTCCCGCTCCTGGGCGTCACTTTGGCGCTCCTTTTGCTGGGGCTATTGGTGGTTTACAGCGCCACCCAAGCCCGGGACCTGGAGCTCTACGGCGATCGCTTCTACCACCTGCTGCGCCAGGCCTTAGCGGCGGGGATCGGGCTTTTAGCTCTGGCGGCGGTGGTCAATGTGGATTACGGGCTCTTCGAGCGCCTGGCCCGGCCTCTCTATCTCTGCAATTTGGCGCTGCTGGTCCTGGTCCTGGTGGTCGGCAAGACCGTCTCTCACTCCCAGAGCTGGCTGCACCTGGGAGCGTTGGGTTCTTTCCAGCCTTCCGAATTGGCCAAGATACTGGTCATTCTCACCCTGGCCAAGCAGTTGCAGGAAGGTGAGGATCGGCCCAACTTTACCCAGTTCCTGCTCGCGCTGGTCCACGTGGGGATCCCCATGATCCTCATTCTGCTCCAGCCCGACCTGGGGACGGCTATGGTCTTCGTGGGCATCCTCTTTGGCATGCTCTTCGTCTACGGAATACCCAACCGCTACCTGCTCGGGGCCATCCTGCTGGCGGTCGTCCTCTCCCCCTTCCTCTACTTTTTTGTCCTGGCAGACTACCAAAGGGCGCGGCTGATGGTTCTGATCAACCCGTACAGCGACCCGGTGAAGTCCGGGTATAACGTCATCCAGTCCATGATCGCCATCGGATCGGGCCGCCTCTTTGGGAAAGGTCTTTTTAGTGGCACCCAGACCCAGCTCAACTTTGTCCCCGAACACCACACCGACTTCATCTTCTCCGTGGTGGGGGAGGAGTTCGGCTTTTTGGGCGGCCTCTTCCTGCTGGGGGCCTACTTCTTTATCCTCTGGCGCGGGCTCCAGATCATCGAGCTGGCCCGGGATGAATACGGGCAGCTGGTGGCGGCGGGAGTGGTTTCCATGCTCCTCTTTCACGTGCTGATCAATGTGGGCATGACCTTGGGCATCATGCCGGTGACCGGCATCCCGCTCCCCCTGATCAGCTACGGCGGCAGCTCGCTCATCGCCAACCTGGTGGGGATCGGCCTTCTGCTCAACATCTATCTGCGGCGCCAGAAGATCATCTTTTAGCCCTCTGGCCCTCCGCATACCGTCCTCCAGCCGTAAATATAGAAAGAAGAGGAAGAGAGCAAAACCGGCGGGCGGGCGAAAAGGAGGGCGGAGGGTTGCGGATCGGCCGCTTTTTGGGGGTAGGGTTCCGCGTCAATAATCTCTTCCTGCTGGTGCTGCTGCTGGCCGGCCTGGCGGGCCGGCTGGAGCAGGTGCTCTTCCTCTTCCTCGCCGTCTTCCTCCACGAGCTGGGCCATGTGGCAGCTGCGCGCAGCCGGGGGCTTTCTGTGCGGGAGATCGAGCTGTTGCCCTTCGGCGGCGTGGCCAGGGTGGACGATTTTTTAGAGCTGGATCCGGCCGTGGAGCGCGCCGTGGCCCTGGCCGGTCCCTGCACCAGCTTCTTCCTGGCGGGCGGCCTGCTCCTGGCCAGGAAGTACGGGCTTTTAGAGCGCTCCCAGGCCGATTTTCTGCTGGGCTGCAACCTCATGGTGGCGGCCTTCAACCTGATTCCGGCCCTGCCCCTCGACGGCGGGCGCATCTATCGCGCCCACCTGGTGGGGAGAATGGGCTTTCGCCGCGCCACCGAGCAGGCCGCGGCGGTGGGCAAAGCGATGGCGGCGCTCCTGGC
>JASBVW010000060.1 GCA_029961005.1 Bacillota bacterium | reverse complement strand
CCCGGGGTGGCAGGTGTGGCCCATGACGCCTTTGCCCCCGCGTTGCTTGACCGCCTCTGCCATGGCCTCACCGCCGGTTTTGAGCGCTTCCTCGAAGCGCCCGGCGCTGAAGTTGCGCGTGGGTAGACCTCCCGCTTCGTTGATCACGTTGACCAGGGCCGCGGTGCCCAGGCTGGGCAGGACCTGCCCGGTCACGGCGTGCTCGCTCAACGCTTTGTTCAGCCTCTGAACGGCCTCTTTAAAGGCTTCCTTGTTTTGGACCGGGGCCTCAAAGATGTGCCTGCTCTTGACGACGATGGCCTTCAGCCCCTTGGCGCCCATGACGGCCCCCAGGCCGCCGCGCCCGGCGTACCGGCCGGGGTGGCCCTCGCTGTCATTGGTCGAGACGCCGGCGATGGCCATCCTCATCTCTCCGGCGGGGCCGATGGAGATCACCCCGCACCCCTGGCCGTACTCCGCCCAAAGCCGCTGGTTGAGCTCGTAGCAGCCCAGTCCGGCCAGGTGGGGTGCCGCCAGGAGCCGCGCTCCCCCTTCGTCCACCACTAGAAGGTACCAGTTCCCGTCTGGTCGCTCTCCCTCGACGATGATGGCCTGGATGCCCAGATTGGCCAGCTGCTGGGCGGTGATACCGCCGGCGTTGGTCTCTTTGATGGTACCCGTGAGAGGGGATTTTCCGCCGACCGAGAGCCGCCCTGAACTGGGGGCGGTGGTGCCGGTCAGGAGCCCCGGGGCAAAGACTACTTTGTTGTGCGGACCCAGCGGATGGCAGGTGGGTGGGACCTCATCCGCCACGATGCGCGAGGTGAGCGCCCGGCCGCCCAGAAGGCGGTACTTCTCCGGCGCTTCCTCAAACACGGCCTCCCGCTTCGTCATGTCGACCCGCAAAAGCCTCCTCATCACCAATCCCTCCCTCAGATTTCATATTTTTTTATGTTTTATCCTCTTCCGGATAAAACCTAAATTAAGGAGGGCGAAAGGACGGCGGTCGTTGCGCTCTAAGTCGGGAACGGTGAGGCTGGAACGTCTGGAGGGGTCGAAAAGGAGGGGCTCAGAACTGGCTCGCAATGACTGAATCGCAGGTTTTTTTGCGGTATTCACACTCGTTCGAATATTTCTCCATCAAGGTAGAAAATCCTGCTGACAGGGAAAAGTGCACCGGGTGGCCAGTGGTGGCCGTGCGGGGTCATTTCAGCGGCAGGTTGTCGATCAGCCGAGTGCGGCCCAGGCGGGCGGCGATGAGGAGCCGGGCCGGACGTTCTACGAACTCCATCTCCTGAAAGGTCTCCTCGTCTACCAAGGCGATGTAATCCACGCGGAAAGCCTTAGACTCTGCTTGTAGGGTCCGGCGCACCTCGTCTATAATCCTGGCCGTTCGCCGCTCGCCCTGCCGCCAGAGGTCGTAACCCGCCTTCAGGCTTCTGTAGAGGAGGGGGGCTCTCTGTCGTTCCTCCGGGGAGAGATAGACGTTGCGGCTGCTTAAAGCCAAACCGTCCGCTTCGCGCACGGTGGGCAGCCCTACGATGGTGCAGCCCAGGTTGAGATCGGCTGCCAGGCGCCGGACGATCGCCAGTTGCTGGGCGTCCTTTTCGCCAAAATAGGCCCGCTCGGGGCGGAAGAGGTTGAGGAGCTTGGTCACCACGGTGGCCACCCCGCGGAAGTGTCCCGGGCGAAAAGCCCCTTCCAGGTGTTCTGACAGGCCCTTGACCTCCACCCAGGTGGCAAACCCCGGCGGGTACATCTCCTCGGCTTCCGGCGCAAAGAGGAGATCGACGGCGGCCTCTGCCAAGAGTTTTCGGTCGCGGGCCAGGTCCCGGGGATAGCGGGCTAAGTCTTCTTGGGGGCCGAATTGCGTAGGGTTGACGAAGATACTGACAGCTACGCTGGCGTTTTCGGCGCGCGCTTGCCGCACCAGGCTTAAATGCCCTTCGTGCAGGTAGCCCATGGTGGGTACAAAGCCCAGGGGGCGAGGGAGGGCAGCGAGGGCCCTCTGTAGTTGGGAGATGGTTCGACAGACCTGCATTATGTGGTTCCTCCTTCCGGCTGTTCTTCCTCCAGGGTTCCCTCACCTGGAGTAAAGGTGCCTGCTCTTACCTGGCGGGCGAAGGAGAGAGCCGCCCGCCTGATCCACTGCGCGACGTTGACGTACCGGCAGGCGTGCCGGGGCAGAAAATCGGGGAAGAGTCCGATCAGATCGCTGATGACCTGTACCTGGCCGTCGCAGTCCGGTCCGGCCCCTATGCCGAGGGTGGGGATGGAGAGGTTTGCCGTAATCTCGGCGGCCAGAGAGGAAGGGATGCACTCCAGGACCACCGCAAAGGCCCCTGCTTTTTCCAGAGCCCGGGCTTCCTCCAGCAGGCGCTGAGCCGCTTCCGGGTTCTTGCCCTGGACGCGGTAGCCTCCCAACTGGTGGATCGCTTGAGGAGTGAGGCCCAGATGGCCCATTACGGGAATCCCGGCCTCCACCAGCCGCCGCACCACCCGCAAGACGGGAAAACCCCCTTCCAGCTTTACTGCCTGGGCACCTCCTTCCTGGATGAGGCGGGCGGCGTTCCGCAAGGCTTCCTCCACGCTGATGGAGTAGGTCATGAAGGGAAGGTCAGCGACGATGAAGGCACGGCGGCTTCCGGACACCACTGCCCTCGTATGGCGGATCATGTCCTCCATGGTCACGGGGATGGTCGATGCGTAGCCTAAGACAACCATGCCCAGGCTGTCTCCCACCAGGAGAAGGGGGATGCCCGCCTCGTCCAGGATGCGGGCCACGGGGTAGTCGTAGGCAGTGAGCATGGGGATCTTCTCCCCCCGCCGTTTCATCGCGCGGAGGTCTTCCAGCGTCAGGCGTCCCATTCAGCTGCCCCTCCTTTGCCAGGCGTTCTCTTTTCAGCGAAGAGCTTTCTCAGGGAGGCGGCTGCCTTTTCGGTCAGCCCTCCCTTTTCTTGGGCCAGGGGGAGAGCGGCGACTCCCAAGGCTGTGTAAAGCTCCAGTACGGAAGGATAATCCGCCAGAGCGGAGAGATGGCTGGCCACGGTCTCTGCGTCTCCCCGCGCGATGGGCCCGGTCAGAGCCGCGGGGAGTCCATAAACCTCCAGGTTGCGGCAGGTTCCGCGGATCAGTGGCAAAAGGGCGGAGAGGGCAGTGGTGCGCTCCACTCCGAACTCGGACCACAGCCCGGCAGCGGTGGCGGCTAAGGCCACCAAGTAATTGGAGACCAACACGGCAGTGGCATGATAGAGCGGCCTCCACTTTCCGGGGATCTCTATTGCCCCTTGGCCGAGCGCGTGGGCCAGAGCTTTCAGCTCTGCCAGGAAGGCGCGGTCATGGCTTTCCACCGCAAAGAAAGATTCGCGCACCCACCTGCACCCCGCTTCCGGGTCAGAAGTGGAGAAGGAGTTTAAGGGGTGAAAGACCCCGGTGCGCGCGCCCTGGCGGGCGGCGGGATCCAGAGCCTCCAGAGGGGTGGCTCCGCTGCAGTGGATGACCTGATGGGCAGGGGACCAGTGCACCTCGGCGGCCACTTGCGGTATAATGCGATCGGGAACCGTCAAAAAGACAGTCTCTGCCGCTTGGGCCACCGCCTGGCCGGTCTCCACCGGGAGGCAGTTCGGGAGGTGAGAGGCCAGGCGCCGGGCCGAAAGGCCAGAGGCACTGGCGACGGCCACTACCTGGTATCCCCGTCTGCTCAGGGCTCGGGCCAGGGCGGAGCCGACGGCACCGGCTCCGATAAATCCTACTCGCTCCACTGTCTTCCTCCTAAAGAAAAACCTCCCGGAGTGCGGGAGGCAGAAAGATACCAGTTCGCACGTCCGTCTCGGTCGGTTACCCGATCCAAGCGTCTTAATCTTTACTTTACCTGGAAGGGGAGAAAAAGTCAAGAAGATTGGGACGAAAGGCTGCGGCAGGACCAGGGGCTCCTGAGGCAGAAGATAAAGAGCCGGTTGCGATCTTTGTGAGGAGGGACAAAGATTGGATGCCTTGCTCGTTAAGCTGGAGGGCTCGCTGGCCTGGCTCTCCCGCACGGTGGTGCATTGGCTGTTGACTTCTGGCCTGCGGGCGGCCTTCATCGCCTTGGGAGCGTATTTGGCCATCCGCCTGGTCAACACCGCCATCCGCCGCATGGAGCGCCTGGTGGACGATCACGACGACTCCCACCTTTCAGAGTTGGAGAAGCGCGCCCAGACCCTGGGCAACTTGATGCGCAAGGTGGCCGGGGTAACCATCGCGGCCGTGGCTGGGGTCATGATTTTGGATCAATTTGGGGTGGACATCACCCCCATCATCACTGCCGCCGGGATCGGCGGCCTGGCGGTGGGCTTTGGCGCCCAGAACCTGGTGCGCGACGTGATCAGCGGTTTCTTCATGCTGCTGGAGAACCACATCCGGCTGGGAGACGTGGTTTCCATCAACGGCGTCAGCGGGGTGGTGGAGGCCATGACGCTGCGCACCACGGTCTTGCGCGACCTCCAGGGCGTGGTGCACGTCTTCCCCAACGGCACCATCACTTCCCTCTCCAATCTGACCAAGGACTGGTCGCGCTACGTCATCGACGTGGGGGTGGCGTACAAAGAGGACGTAGACCGCGTCTTGGCGGTCTTGCGCCAGGTGGGGGAGGAGCTGGAGCGGGACCCCCAGTATGGCCCGCTTCTGTTGGGGCCCGTGCAAGTACTGGGCGTGGACGACTTCGGCCCCTCCCAGGTGACCATCAAGCTGTTTGTGACCACCAAGCCTCAGAAGCAGTGGGAGGTGGGGCGGGAGCTGCGCCGCCGCATCAAGAAGCGCTTTGATCAGGAGGGGATCGAGATTCCCTTCCCCCACACCAAGCTCTATTGGGGAGCGGCCAACCAGCCCATCCCGGTGGTCCTGATCCCGCCGGGCGAAGGAGGAGGGCAGGTGGGCCCCGCCAGCCGCTTGCCTTGAGGCGGCCCGCTTCTTCCTACGGCTCCACTCCGCGCAGGTCAAAGCGCGGGACCCAGGTCTCGACGGCTGCCTCCAGCTCCTGGAGGTAGCCGTGCTCCAGCCCCAGGTCCAGGGCGCAGGAGACCGCTGCTTCATATTCCTCCGGCGTCAGGCGGCGGTTCAGCTCCGGAACTTCGGAGGCGCGGTGGAGCGGGGTGTACTGAGCCATCAGGCTGAGGTAGACTTCCTTAGGCAGGTGATCCGCGATCCAGGCCAGCACCCGGCGCGTATTCTCCAGGTGGCCGGGCAGGACCAGGTGCCGGATCATCAGGCCGCGGCGCATGATTCCGTCCCGGCCCAGCGCCGGCGTTCCCACCTGCCGCAGCATCTCCTGCAGGGCGGAGGTGGCGGCCTCAAAGTAAGAAGGGGCGGCGGAGTAGCGGCGGGCCAGCCCGTCGTCGGCGTATTTGCAGTCGGGGAGGTAGATGTCGACCAGGCCCTCCAGGTGGCGGAGGGCTTCTACTTCTTCGTAGCCGCTGGAATTGTAAACCACGGGCAGTGTCAAACCTTGCCGGCGGGCCCGCGCCAGGGCGCCGGCCACCTGGGGCAGGTAGTGGGTAGGCGAAACCAGGTTGATGTTATGCGCTCCCCGGGCCTCCAGCTCCAGGAAGATCTCGCTCAGCCGCTCTTCGGTGACCTCTTTCCCGAACCCCCCTTGGCTGATGGCGTGGTTCTGGCAGAAGAGGCAACGCAGGCTGCAGTGGGAGAAGAAGACCGCTCCCGAGCCGCGCGTCCCGCTCAAGCAAGGCTCTTCCCAGTGGTGGAGCTCGGCCAGGGCCAGCTTGGGCCGGAGGCCGGCCAAACAGGCTCCCACCGCCCCGCTGAGGCGGTCGACGCCGCAGCGGCGGGGGCACAGGCGGCAGCTCTTGAGCAGGTGATGGAAGACGGCGGACTTCATAGCCCCTTTATTTTAGCCCGAAGAGAAGGGCAGGGCAAGCCTGGACCGCCCCGCAGGTTGATCCGGAAAAAAAAGGAATCTAAAGTTGAATAGAGAATACTTCCCGTGCCTCAAGATGAGCAGGATAGTCATGACCGGTCTTCGGAGGGGGTTCTGTGTAAGGTGGAGATTACGGATGTCCGCGTGCGCAAGGTCGAAGGGGATGGCAAGGTCAAGGCCATGGCTTCCATAGTGATCGACGGGGTCTTTCTGGTGCGCGACATTCGCATCGTCGAGGGGCCCAAGGGGCTTTTTGTGGCCATGCCGAGCCGCAAGCTACCAGACGGGGAGTTCAGGGACGTGGCCCATCCCATCACCCAGGAGGCCCGAGAGCTGATTCACCAGCGCATCTTGGCGGAGTATGAGAAGATCAGCGCCTTGGAAGGGTCGAGCTGAGCGGCGGATTATCATTCCCTTGATCAGTGGCTGCTCTTTTGGTATACTAAAGACGCCTTCCGGAGTTGCTGGGGCGTGGCCAAGTGGTAAGGCACGGGACTTTGGATCCTGGATCCCAGGTTCGAATCCTGGCGCCCCAGCCATTTTTTTATTCTGCTGAGCGGGCGCAGTGTACAAGCCGGAAAGATTCCGAGGTGACGCCAGATGAGTGTGCAAAGAGGCGAAGGAGCGAGGGCAGCGGGAAAGGTGGAGGTTGCGGAGAAGGTCACCACCGTTCGGTTGCAGGGCATGTCCTGCGCTTCCTGCGCGGCGCGGATCGAGAAGGCCCTGGCCGCCCTGCCGGGGGTGTACCGGGCGGCGGTCAACTTTGCGGCTGAAAAGGCCACCGTGAGCTACAACCCGGCCCGGGTGGGGATGGCCGACTTTGTCCGGGTGGTTAAAGATCTGGGGTACGAGGTGGCGCTGGAACGGGTGGAGCTGAAGCTCTCCGGGATGTCCTGCGCCTCCTGCGCGGCGCGGATCGAGAAGGCCCTGGCCGCCCTGCCGGGGGTGAGCTCGGCCAGCGTCAACTTCGCCACGGAGAGGGCGGTGGTGGAGTACAACCCGGCTGAGGTGGCGGTGGCGGAGCTGAAGCGGGCCGTGGCCGAGCTGGGCTACCGCGCGACGGAGGCGGAACCGGGAGCCGACCTGGACCGCGAGCGCGCCCAGCGGGAGGGGGAGATCCGGCGCCAGAAGCGGCTCTTCCTCTTCTCGGCCCTCTTTTCGCTTCCCCTGGCGGTCTACATGTTCGGCGAACTCTTGCGCTGGGAGACGATGCCGGCCTGGCTGGCCAATCCCTTCTTCCAGTTCGCCCTGGCCACTCCCGTCCAGTTTATCGCCGGGGGGCAGTTTTACCGCAACAGCTTGCACGCCTTGAAGGCCGGCAGCGCCACCATGGACGTCCTGATCGCCCTGGGGACCAGTGCGGCCTACCTCTACAGCACCGCCGTCACCTTCGCCCGCGGGCGTCTGGGGGAGATGGTCTACTTTGAGACGGCTGCCCTCATTATCACCCTCATTCTCCTGGGGCGGATGCTGGAGGCCATCGCCAAGGGCCGTACCTCCGAGGCCATCCGGAAGCTGATGGGGCTGCGGGCCAAGA
>JASBVW010000059.1 GCA_029961005.1 Bacillota bacterium | reverse complement strand
TGGCAGTGGTCAAGCCCGGGCGCGTGATGTTTGAGATTGGCGGGGTGAGCGAGGAGGTGGCCCGAGAGGCCATGCGCCTGGCTTCCTTCAAGCTTCCTATCAAGACCAGGTTTGTCAAGCGGGCGGAGGCAGGTGAAGCCCAATGAAGATGAAGGAGATCCGGGATCTGACCCAGGAGGAGCTGCAGAGGAAACTGGCCGACTTGAAAGAGGAGCTCTTTAACCTGCGGTTCCAGCAAGCGGCCGGGCAGATCGACAACCCGATGCGGATCAGAGAAGTCCGGAGGTCCATTGCGCGCATCAAGACGGTTTTGCGCGAGCGCGAGTTGGGGCTCAAGGTGGGCACCGTAAGCTGAGCCTGAAGGGGGCAGGAGGAAGAGATGGAGGAACGGGGTCGCCGCAAGGTCCGGATAGGGAGAGTAGTGAGCGATAAGATGGATAAGACGGTGGTCGTGGCGGTAGAGACCCTGGTGGCTCATAAGTTGTATGGGCGCCGGCTGCGCCGCACCGTCAAGTTAAAGGCCCACGACGAAAAGAACGAGGTGCACGTGGGCGATTTGGTGGAGGTCATGGAGACCCGGCCGCTCAGCCGCGAGAAGAGGTGGCGCGTGGTCCGGGTCTTGGAGCGCGCCAAGTGAAGGCGCGCAAAAAGAAGTGGGCTGGTCGCTGAAAGGAGGCCAGAGGCGCCGTGATTCAGCAGGAAAGCGTCCTTAACGTAGCCGATAATACGGGAGCCAAGTCACTGCTCTGCATCCGCGTCCTGGGAGGGTCCAAGAGGCGTTATGCCCGGGTAGGCGATATCATCGTGGCCTCCGTTCAAGAGGCCGTGCCGGGCGGGATGGTCAAAAAGGGCGAGGTAGTCAAAGCGGTAGTGGTGCGGACCACCAAGGAGTTGCGCCGCCCCGACGGTTCGTACATCAAGTTTGACGAGAATGCGGCGGTCATCATTGACAACCAGAAGAATCCCCGGGGGACGCGCATCTTTGGGCCGGTGGCCAGGGAACTGCGCGAGCGCGATTTTATGAAGATAGTCTCGCTGGCTCCCGAGGTGATTTAGGGGAGGAGGAGGAAGCCTTGGCTAAGGCCAATGCGCACGTTAAGAAGGGCGACCTGGTTCAGGTTATTTCGGGGAAAGACCGCGACAAGCGCGGCAAAGTTTTGCAGGTTCTGCCCCGCGACGGCAAGGTGGTCGTGGAAGGGGTTAATATCGTCAAGAAACACGCCAAGCCTACCCGCGAGATGCCGCAGGGAGGGGTGATTGAGCGGCCGGCTCCTCTGGCCCTGAGTAAAGTGATGCCGGTCTGCCCCAGTTGTGAACGCCCTACCAGGGTAGGCCATGAGGTAACCCCCGATGGCGCGCGCCTGCGCGTCTGCCGTCGCTGTGGGAAGAGGATCGATTGAGGAGGGTGCGCCGGTCATGGAGCGAAAGGAACCGAGGCTGAAGACCCGTTACCGCCAGGAAGTGGTTCCTGAGTTGATGAAGAAGTTCGGCTACAAGAACCCCATGCAGGTTCCTAAGTTGGAAAAGGTGGTCATCAACATGGGGGTAGGGGATGCTATTGCTGACGCCAAAGCCATGGATGCGGCGGTACGGGATCTGATGGCTATCAGCGGCCAGAGGCCGGTGATCACCCGGGCCAAGAAGTCAATTGCTGCCTTTAAAGTGCGGCAAGGCATGGCGATCGGGGCCAAGGTGACCCTGCGCGGCAACCGGATGTACGAATTTATGGATAAGCTGTTGAATGTGGCCCTGCCGCGCATTCGGGATTTCCGGGGCCTTTCGATGAAGTCTTTCGACGGGCGGGGGAACTACTCTTTGGGTTTGAAAGAGCAGCTGATCTTTCCCGAGATCGATTACGATTCGATCGACAAGATTCGCGGGATGGACGTGGCTATCGTCACCACCGCCCGCACCGATGAAGAGGCAGCGGAGCTCCTCCGCCTGCTGGGCATGCCGTTACGCGCCTAAACTCGGACGAAGGAGGAACTTCCATGGCCAAAAAGTCGATGATTGCCAAAGCGCTGCGCCCGCCCAAGTTTCGCGTGCGCCAACACAACCGTTGCCCTCTCTGCGGGCGCCCGCGAGCGTATATGCGGCGCTTTCGGATGTGCCGCATCTGTTTCCGCCGGCTGGCTCTGCGCGGCGAGCTGCCCGGCATTACCAAGGCCAGCTGGTAAACCAGGTTTGGGAGGGAGGTTGTTCGGATGGCCGTTTCCGACCCGATTGCTGATATGCTGACGCGGATTCGGAACGCCAGCTCTGTTTATCACCCATCGGTGATGTCCCGGCTTCCAAGATGAAGACCGAACTGGCCCGCATCTTGAAAGAAGAGGGCTTCATCAGGGACTGGCAATTGATTAACGACAACAAACAAGGGACGCTCCGCATCTTCCTCAAATACGGCCCCAAAAAGGAGAGGGTCATCAGCGGCTTGAAGCGCATCAGCAAGCCCGGGCTGCGGGTCTACGCGGGGAAGGAAGAGATTCCGCGGGTTCTGGGAGGCTTGGGAATAGCCGTGCTCTCTACCTCCGAGGGTGTGATGACCGATAAGCAGGCACGCGAGCGGGGGATCGGCGGAGAAGTTATCTGCTACGTCTGGTAGTGCGAGGGGAGGCGGAAGAGCGTGTCCAGAATAGGTCGGATGCCCGTTAAACTCCCAGCTGGCGTGCAGGTTACCGTGGCGGAAGGGAACGTGGTGACCGTCAAGGGCCCGCGAGGAGTGCTGACCAAGGCTCTGCCGCGCCGGGTTAAGATCGAGGTAGGGGATGGGGAGGTCCGGGTCAGCCGGCTGGGCGAAGAAAGGGAAGATCGGGCCCTCCATGGCTTGACGCGGGCCTTGCTAGCCAATATGGTCAAGGGAGTCCACGAAGGCTTTGAAAAGAGCCTGGAGATCAGCGGCGTGGGCTACCGGGCGGCCAAGCAAGGGAAGAAGTTGGTCTTGACGGTGGGGTATTCCCATCCGGTGGAGATCGAACCGGAGGAGGGGATTGAAATCGAGGTCCCCACCCCTACCAAAGTCACGGTCAAGGGTATAGATAAGGAGCTGGTAGGGGCGGTGGCGGCGCGGATCCGCTCCGTCCGGGAGGTCGAACCCTACCTGGGGAAGGGGATTAAGTACGAAGGAGAAGTCGTGCGCCGGAAGGCCGGCAAGGCTGGCAAGGCCGGCAAAGGCGGAAAGAAATAGTGTGGCGGCGAGGGGAGTAGAGCGATGCTAAAAAAGGTTGGACGCAAGGAAGCTCGCCGGAGGCGTCATCTCCGGGTGCGGAAAAAGGTTGTGGGGACGCCTGAACGGCCTCGCCTCTCAGTTTATCGCAGTCTGCGGCACATTTACGCCCAGGTGATCGACGATGAAGCTGGCCGCACTTTAGTTGCTGCCTCCACGTTGGAGCCGGAGCTGAGGTCTGCCTTTACCCACTGCGGCAACAAACAAGCGGCGGCAGCGGTAGGAAAGCTGATCGCGCAACGAGCGCTGGAAAAAGGCATCACGGCGGTAGTCTTCGACCGGGGCGGAAACATCTACCACGGCTGCATCAAAGAGCTGGCCGAGGCGGCGCGGGCGGCGGGGCTGAAGTTTTAGGTGAGGCCGGAGGAGAGGAGGATAAGTTTTGGCCAGGTACGAGGAGGCAAATAAAGCGGAACTGGAAGAGAGAGTGGTCTCCATCAATCCGGTTTCCAAGACGGTGAAAGGCGGCCGGACGCGCTCGTTCAGCGCCCTGGTGGTGGTGGGTGACCGGCAAGGGCGGGTAGGGGCCGGCCTAGGCAAGGCGCGCGAGGTCTCGGATGCTATTCGCAAAGGGATCGAAGATGCCAAAAAGCATATGATCGAGGTTCCCATAGTGGGCACCACCATTCCCCACGAAGTGCTGGGCCATTTCGGCGCGGGCAAGGTCTTCCTTAAACCGGCGACACCCGGTACCGGCGTCATTGCCGGGGGGCCTGTCCGGGCTATCCTGGAACTGGCCGGAGTGCGGGATGTCCTGACCAAGTCGCTGGGCAGCAATAACCCGATCAACGTGGTCCGGGCCACCGTAGAAGGCCTCAAACAGTTGAGGCGCGCAGAGGAAGTGGCCCGGCTGCGGGGGAAAGCGGCGGAATGAGGCAGGACTGGTTGAAAGTCATCAGGTCCGGGGAGGGAGTTTAAGCATGGAGCTCCATACGTTAAAGGCGCCGGTGGGTGCCCGCACCAGTCCCCGCCGGGTCGGGCGGGGGATTGGTTCCGGCTTGGGGAAGACCGCCGGAAGGGGCCATAAAGGGCAAAAGGCGCGCTCCGGGGGAGGTAAAGGCCCGGCCTTTGAAGGCGGCCAAACCCCTCTGCAAAGGCGTTTGCCTAAGCGCGGGTTCCGCAACATCTTTAAGAAGGAATATGCCATTGTCAATGTCGGCCAGCTGGCTCGCTTTCCGGCTGGGGCGGTGATAACCCCGGAGCTTCTCTTGGAGGAGGGGCTGATCAAAAAGGTAGGGGATGGGGTAAAGCTCCTCGGCCAGGGAGAGCCGGGGAAGGCCCTGACGGTGCGGGTACATCAGGCCAGCCGCTCGGCGGTGGAGAAGATCGAGGGCGCCGGGGGAAAGGTTGAGGTGATTTAAGTGCTGGGGGCGCTGAAGAACGCATTTAAAATAGAAGACCTGCGCCGCAAGATGCTCTTTACCCTGGCCATGCTGCTGGTCTTCCGCATCGGCAGCTTCATCCCCACGCCGGGGATCGACGCCCGGGGCCTGGCGGCCAAGATGGGAGAAGGGAGCGTCTTTGGACTGCTGGACCTGTTCACCGGGGGCGCGCTGAGCCGGTTTACCATCTTTGCCCTGGGCGTGAACCCCTACATCACGGCGTCCATCGTGCTGCAGCTGCTGACGGTGGTTATTCCGCGCCTGGAAGAGCTGGCCAAGGAAGGGATCGAAGGGCGGAAGAAGATGGCCCAATACACCCGCTGGGGCACGCTGGTGCTGGCGGTGATTCAGGCTTACGGGACGCTCCTTTACGTGCGGGAGTTTGTCATCAATCCCGGCCCTGCTTCGACCTTGCTCATCATCACCACGCTCACGGCGGGCAGCATGTTCTTGATGTGGCTGGGCGAGAAGATCTCGGAACAGGGGATTGGAAACGGCATTTCCCTGCTCATCTTCTTCGGCATCGTGGCCAGGCTGCCGGCTACTGCTTATTCCATCGCGCAGGCGCTGGGGGAAGGTGGGGTCAGCATCTTTGCCGTGCTGCTCTTCCTCCTGGTGGCGGTTCTGTTGATCGCAGGGGTAGTGGTGATCCAGCAGGCCCAGCGGCGGATTCCGGTCCAGTACGCCAAGCGCGTGGTCGGCCGGAGGCTTTACGGCGGCCAGAGCACGCATATACCGCTGCGCATCAATCACGCGGGGGTCATACCGGTGATCTTCGCCTCCTCGGTCTTGGCCTTTCCGCTGACGCTCTTTCAGTTGGTGCCGGCCTTGGCCAAGTACAGCAATTACTTGCGTTACGGGTCGTTTTGGTACGCTTTGGTTTATGTCATCCTGATCATCTTCTTTACTTATTTTTATACGGCCATCACCTTCAACTCAATTCAGGTGGCGGATAACATCAAAAAGTACGGCGGGTTTATCCCCGGTCTGCGCCCGGGGCGCGCCACGGCGGAGTACCTGGAACGCGTCCTCTCCCGGCTCACCTTGGTAGGGGCGCTCTTCTTAGCGGCGATAGCGGTGGCGCCTTTCCTCATTACAGGGGTCTTCAAGTTCCAGGGCTTTTACTTCGGCGGGACTTCCCTGCTCATCATGGTGGGTGTGGCCTTGGATACCATGATGCAGATCGAGGCTCAGTTGCTGATGCGGCGGTATGAAGGATTCATCAGCTGAGGGGGAGGGGGACGCGCATGCGAATCATCCTGCTGGGGCCTCCCGGCGCCGGCAAAGGAACCCAAGCCGCCCGCCTGGTGGAGAAGTACGGGTTGCCTTACATCTCTACCGGCGATATTTTGCGGGCCGCGCGCAATTCCGATACGGAACTGGGCAGGAAGGCCAAAGAGTACATGGACCGGGGAGAGCTGGTGCCGGACGAGGTGGTAATCGGGCTGGTGCGAGAGCGCCTCTCCAGGCTCAGGCAGAGGGGGAGCTTCATTTTGGACGGCTTCCCCCGGACCGTAGCCCAGGCCAAAGCCTTAGATGAGATCCTCGCGGAGCTGGGAATGGCGCTGGACCGGGTGATCGACCTGGAGGTAGATCCGCCCGCCCTCGTACGGCGCCTTTCTCGCCGCCGGACTTGCCGGGTCTGCGGGGCGGTGTATCACCTGGACTACAATCCCCCGCAGCAGCCGGGGGTGTGTGACTCCTGCGGGGGTGAGCTTTACCAGAGACCGGATGACCAGGAGGCCACGATTCAACGGCGCTTGCAGGTCTATTTTGAGCAGACCAGGCCTTTGGAGGAGTATTACGAGCGTCGCCGGCTCTTAACCCGCATCGACGGGGAGGCCTCCATCGATGAGGTAGAGCTGGCCATAGAGACTGTGCTGGGTCTGAAGGAGCAGGAATGATCGTCCTCAAATCGCCCCAAGAGATCAAAGCCATGCGGAAAGCGGGCCAGGTGGTGGCCCGGGTTTTGGCAAAGCTGGGCGAGATGATCCGTCCCGGCATCACCACGGGGGCGCTGGATAGAGCGGCGGAGGACTTGCTCCGGGAGTGGGGGGCGGTGCCTGCCTTTAAAGGTTATCGCCCGGAGCATGCCAGGACGCCTTTCCCGGCCAGCATCTGTACCTCGGTGGACAACCAGGTGGTGCATGGCATTCCCGGCCCCCGGGTGTTGCAGGAAGGCCAGATCGTCAGCATTGACGTGGGGGCCATCGTGGATGGGTTTTGCGGGGACGCGGCCCGGACCTTTCCGGTAGGGGAGATCTCCCCGGAGGCGGCGCGCCTTTTGGTGGTGACGGAAGAGGCGTTGGAAAAGGGGATTGAACGGGCCAGGGTGGGGAACAGGCTGAGCGACATCTCGCACGCCATTCAGCAGTGGGTGGAAGCCCACGGCTTCTCCGTGGTGCGGGAGCTGGTGGGGCACGGCATCGGGCGCCAGATGCACGAGCCGCCGCCGGTACCCAACGCCGGTCCTCCGGGGCGCGGGCCTCGCTTAAAACCGGGCATGGTCCTGGCCATTGAGCCTATGGTGAACGCGGGGGCGTATGGCGTCAAGACGAAAGCGGATGGTTGGACGGTGGTGACGGAAGACGGGAGCCTGTCGGCGCACTTTGAACACACGGTGGCGATTACGGCCGACGGCCCCCAGATCTTAACCTCTCTGTCATGATGTATTCGGGGTGGAGAGGTATGCAGGAACCGAAGGTAGGTCAACTGGTCACCTCGCGCGCCGGCCGCGATAAAGATAAGAAGTATTTGATCGTGCGGTTGCTGGAGGCGCCCTTTGTGCTGGTGGCCGACGGCCTGGTGCGCGGGGTAAAAAAACCCAAGAAAAAGAACATTAAGCACCTCATCCTGCACTCCAAGGTAGCCGAAGAGATCTCAGGCTGCCCGGCGGGGGAGT
>JASBVW010000058.1 GCA_029961005.1 Bacillota bacterium | reverse complement strand
GCGGCGCTTCTCAAAGCGGGACTGAGCCGGCGGACCGTCGCCCGGCGGGTGTCGTGGGCGGGACGGACGGAGCTGGTGCGGCTCCTCTTCGGCATCGACCGCCCAAGCGCCGGCACCGTCAAGGTCAAGGGCCGGCCGGTCCGAATCAATTCTCCCCGGGAGGCCATCGAGTGCGGGCTGGCCCTCCTGCCGGAAGACCGGCGGGGCCAGGGCCTGGTGGTGGAGATGGCCGTGCGGGAGAACATCACCCTGCCCAACCTGCGGCCTTTCTCCCGGCTGGGCCTGGTCTCCCGGCACCGGGAACAAAAGGCAGTGGCGGAGTTTATCCAGCGGCTCCAGATCCGCACGCCCAGCAGCCACCAGTTCGTCAAGTACCTGAGCGGGGGCAACCAGCAGAAAGTGGTCCTCTCCAAATGGCTGTGCAGCCGGGCGCAGGTGCTCATCTTCGACCAGCCCACCGTCGGGATCGACGTGGGAGCCAAGGCCGAGATCTACCGGTTGATCGGGGAGCTGGCCGCCGAAGGGGCCGGGGTGATCCTGGTCTCTTCCGAGCTCCCGGAAGTTCTGGGCCTGGCGGACCGCATTCTGGTCATGTACCGAGGGCGCATCGAGGCCGAGCTGAGCCGGGCGGAGGCCACACCTGAGAAGCTGCTCTTTTACGCCATGGGAGGAGGGGTTGCCAGTGCGCGGTAACCTGAGGACTGCCACCGCCGCAGCGGCCCTGCAAGTGGGGACCATCGGCCTCTTCGTGGCCGTCTGCGCCTTCTTCGCCTTGATGTCTCCTACTTTTCTCCTGCCGGCCAACCTTTTGAACATCCTCCGCCAGACCGCCATCCTCGCCGTGCTCTCCTTCGGCATGACCACGGTCATCGTCGTGACCAGCGGGGAAGCGGACATGTCCGTGGGCGGGGTGACCGGCTTTGCGGCCGCCCTCACCGTCACTTTGCTCAAGCTGGGGGCCGGTACCGCCTTGGCGGTCCTCTCCGGGCTAGGGGCCGGGCTGGCCCTGGGCTTTCTGAACGGGCTCCTGGTCACGCGGGTGGGGCTTTTGCCCTTCCTGGCCACCCTGGCCACCCTGAACATCGGCCTGGGCCTGGAGCAATGGCTGACCCGGGGCACGTACATCCCCTACTCCGACCCCCTCATCGGCCTGGTGGCCAATGAGAACATCTACGGCGTGCCTGCGGCCGCCGTGCTGCTCCTCTTCGTCTTTCTGGCCTTTTACCTGCTCCTGGACCACTCCCCCTGGGGGCGCAAGGTCTACGCCATCGGCGGGAACTGGCAGGTAGCCCGGGCTTCGGGAATCGACGTGGCCCGGCACACCACCCTGGCCTTTGCCCTCTCGGGGCTCTCCTGCGGCCTGGCGGGAGTACTTTTGGTGGGGCGGCTCTCCGGGCTGACGCCCTTAGCTGCCTCCCCCCTTCTCCTGGACACCCTTTTGGCCGGCTACATCTCCGGCACCGTCTCCAGCAGCGGCACCCCCAACGTGGCGGGGGCCCTCTTTGGTGCCCTCCTGGTAGGGGTGCTCACCAACGGCCTGGCCGTCATCCGGGTGCCCACCTTTTACATGAACCTGGTCAAGGGCCTCCTGGTGCTCCTGGTGGTTACCGCCAACGCCATCCAGCGCCGGCAGGCCGCCGTCCGGTAAAGGATGGAAACCCCGTGCGCAGCACAACCACCGCAACCGCAAAGGAAAAGACCGCCCCCCGCCCGGAGCGCACCGCCTGGCGACTGCGCGGCTGGTCGTTTCTGACCGAGTTCGGCACCCTCTTGGCCTTTCTGGCCCTGTGCCTGGCCCTGGCCCTGCTCTCGCCGGCCTTCCTGACCCTGAACAACTTCCTGACCATCTTGCGGCAGGTGAGCATCCTGGCCATCATCTCTCTGGGGATGACCCTGGTCATGACCACGGGAGGGATCGACCTTTCGGTGGGGGAGGCGGCCGACGCCGGGGCTTTGCTCTCCATTTCCCTGCTCTCGGCGGGGCTGGGCACTCTGCCCGCCGTCTTGGGAGGGCTGGCCGGCGGGCTGCTCCTGGGAGCCTTCAACGGCTTTCTGGTCGGCTTCCTGGGGGTGATGCCCTTCCTGGCCACCCTGGGCACCCACACCATGGCCATGAGCATGGAGATGGTCTACACCCAGGGAGGTCTGCCCATCTACCCCCTGGGCCTCCTCCCGGAGAGCTTCAACTTCCTGGGGCGCGGGTGGGTCGGGCCGGTCCCCTTCCCCGTCCTGATCCTGGGCGGAGTCCTGGTCCTGTACTATCTGATCCTGCACCGCTCCGCCTTTGGCCGCCGGGTTTACGCCGTGGGGGGGAACGCAGAGGCCGCTCGGTTCTCCGGCATCGACGTGCGCCTGGTCCGGTTTAAGAGTTACCTCCTGGCCGGCCTCACCGCTGCCCTGGCCGGGGTCATCCTGGCCAGCCGGATCTCCTCCGGGCAGCCGCTGGCGGGGGAGTCTTTCCTCCTGGACTCCATCGCCGCCTCTTTCATGGGCATGACCCTTTCCCGGGAGGGAAAGCCCAGTGTGCTGGGGACCCTCTTCGGGGCCTGTTTCCTGGGGGTGGTGCTCAACGGCATGACCCTCTTGAACGTGGTCTTTTACCTCCAAACCCTGATTAAAGGAGGGTTGCTCCTGGGAGTTCTGGCCTTGGCCTCCTACGCCCGCACACGGCGCAATTGAGGCAGCAGAAAGGAGAGCACACCGTGTCCGCACAAGAAGATCCAGCTCAGACTAACGGCCTGGCCAGCCACTGGATGGCGGTGATGGCTTTGGCGAGTGCGTACTTTCTAGCTTATTTTCACCGGGTCTCCCCAGCGGTGCTGGCCCTGGACCTGCAGCGGGAGTTTCATCTCACCGCCGCCGCTCTGGGCATCCTCTCCTCGACCTACTTCTACCCCTATGCGCTGCTCCAGCTCCCCGTAGGCTCCCTGGTCGACCGCTGGGGAACGCGCCCCGTGGTCACCGGTTTCATCGCCCTGGCCGGGCTGGGCTCCCTTCTCTTCGGCCTGGCCCCTTCCTTCGGCCTGGCGGCGCTGGCCCGGGGGCTGGTGGGCGCAGGGGTGGCTGGGGTCTACATCCCCGCCCTCAAGGCCTTCTCCTCCTGGGCCGGGCCGCGGGAATTCGCCACTGCGACCGGCCTGCTCATGGCAGCGGGCAACCTGGGCGCCCTTACGGCCACCGCCCCCTTGGCTTACGCCGCCGCGCGGATGGGCTGGCGGGCCACCTCCCTGGGGATCGGACTGCTCAGCCTGGCCCTGACGGCCTGGCTCTGGCTGGCTTTGCGGCCCGAGAAGCCGGGGCCGGCGCAGGAGAAGGGGCAGGAGGGTGACCCGCCCGGAGAAGGCCGGGCCAAGGCCTGGGAGCTCTTCCGGGAGCCGCAGGTCCTGCTCATGGGCCTCTCCCTCCTGGGCAAGTACGGCCCCCTCATGTCCTTCCTGGGCCTGTGGGGGGGTATCTATCTGATCGAGGTCCACGGCCTGGAGAAAGGGGTGGCCGACTACATCCTGATGATGATCGCCCTCGGCTACACCATAGGCGGGCCCCTCTTCGGCTACCTCTCGGACCGGATCTTCAAGTGCCGCCGACCGGTCCTGGTGGTCGGGATGGTCCTCTTTTCCTTCACCTGGCTCCCCTTCCTGGTCGGCCGGCGGTTAAGCCCGACCCTTTTAGGTCTGATCGCCCTGTCCATGGGCATCACCAGCGGAGGAACGGGAGCGCTCAACTTTGCCATCGTCAAGGAATCGGTGCCGCCCCACCTGGCGGGCACGGCGCTGGCCCTGGTCAACACCTTGGCCTTCGCCGCTGTGACCGTCTTTCAGCCGCTGACCGGTTGGGCCATCGGGCAAGGCCGCTATCAACTGGCGTTTCTGCTCTGCCTGGCGGGGGCGGCCCTCGGCCTGAAGTCCGCCCTGCGGAGTGAAGAGCCCGGACACATCTCTGTGGAGGAGGGAGTACAGTGGAAAAAGGAGCAAAGCCTTACTATATGATCCGCTCGCTCCAGCGGGCCTTCAGCGTGCTGGAAGCCTTTTTAGCCCGCCCGGAGTCGGAGCTCTCCCTGGCGGAGCTGACCCGGGCGGTGGGGCTCAACCGCACCACGGTTTGGCGGCTCGCGCTCTGCCTGGAAGGTCTGGGGTACCTGGAGCGCACCCCGGACGGCCGCTCCTTCCGGCTGGGGCTGAAACTTCTCCGGCTGGGGACGGCAGTCCAGGCCCGCCTGGACGTGCGCCGGGCAGCCCACCCCGTCATGGAGGAGTTGGCCCGGGCCACTGAGGAGTCGGTCTACCTCTTGGTCCTGGTGGGTAATTACCGGGTCTGCATTGACATGGTAGAGAGCCCCCACCCCATCCTCCACCGCATCTCGCTGGGTGAAATTCTCCCCTTGTACGCCGGCGCCGCCGGAAAGGTGCTTTTGGCCTCCTTGAGCCCGGAGCGCCTGGCCGCTTATTTGAGCGAAGTGGAACTGGAGCCGCTGTGCAGGAACACCGTCCGGGACCGGGAGACCCTGGTCCAGCAACTGGAACAGGTGCGCCGCGACGGCTTCGCCTTGACCACCGATGAGCGCTTCCAAGGGAGCTCCTCCATCGCCGCCCCCATCTATGACTTCACCGGGGCGGTGGTGGCGGCTTTAAGCGTCGTCGGCCCTTCTCAGCGCATGGAGGCGCGCGGGTGGGAGCGCCTGATCGCCCAGACCAAAGAGGCGGCGCACAAGATCTCCCGGCAACTGGGGTTCTCCCCCGCTGCCCCGTCCGCTGAAGTAGCTACAGAGGAAGGAGGTGGGGCCCAATGAAGGCGCACATCCTGATCACCGCCCCTTTCACCGCGGAGGCGGCGGAGCTGCTCCGGCCCTATGCCGAGCTGCGCTTTGGAGGCTGGGGGGTGACCAAGCGCAAGCTGACGCCGGAAGAGATGCGGCAAGAGCTGGCCGGAGCGGAGATCGTGATCACGGAACTGGACCCGGTGGACGCCGGGGCCATCGCCGCCCATCCCCAGCTCAGGGCCATCGGCTGCTGCCGGGGCAACCCGGTCAACGTGGACGTGGCAGCCGCCACCGCGGCGGGGCTGCCCGTCCTCTACACCCCCGCCCGCAACGCCGTCTCCGTAGCCGAGCTGACTGTGGCCTTGATGATCATGGCGGCCCGCCACGTGCTGGCCGCTTCCGCCTCCCTGCGCCAGGGGCACTGGGGGGAAGGGGGCCTCTCGCCTTACCTGGCCTTCCGCGGGGTGGAGCTCAACTCCCGCACCGTGGGGCTGGTGGGGCTGGGCGCGGTGGGCCGGGAGGTGGCCGCCCGCCTGGTCCCCTTCGGCGTCCAGCTCCTGGTTTACGATCCTTATGTGCCGGAGGAGGTCGTCGCCCGCTTCGGCGGCCGGCGCGTGGAGCTTTTAGAGTTGTGCCGCCGCTCGGACTTCATCTCCCTGCACTGCAACGTCACGCCGGAGACCAGGGGGCTCTTCTCCCGGGAGTGCTTCGCCGCCATGAAGCCCACCGCCTACTTCATCAATACGGCGCGGGCCGCCATCGTCGATGAAGCGGCGCTTCTGGAGGCCTTGCGGGAGCGCCGCATCGCCGGCGCAGCTCTGGACGTCTTCTCCGAGGAGCCCCTGCCTCCGCAGAGCCCTTTTCTCTCGCTGGACAACGTCATCCTCACGCCCCACATCGGCGGGGCCACGGAAGACGTGGTGCGGCACCACGCCTCCATGATCGCCGAGGATGTGGTGCGGTTCTTGCGCGGCGAGCGGCCGCGGTACGTCTTTAACCCGGAGGTCTTGGCCAAATGAGCGGAGCAAGGGGCAAAGAGCGGTACGTGGCGGCCTTCGACTTCGGCACGGGGGGCGGGCGCTGCGCCATCTTCGACCTGGCCGGTCGGCGGGTGGGGCTGGGCTACCGGCCCTGGCGCTACCGGCAGCCCGACCCCGCCGATCCCTCCGTGCGGGAGTTCGACCCCGCCCTCTTCTGGGCGGAGCTCTGCCAGGCCCTGGCGGAAGCCCGGCAGCAAGCCGGGGTTGAGGCCTCCCAGATCGCGGCCGTCAGCGCCACGGGCCAGCGGGAGGGGATTGTGCTCCTGGACGAAGCGGGGCGGGAGCTCTACGCCGGCCCCAACATCGACTACCGCGGCCGGGACGGGAACCGCTGGCTGGCCGAGCACCTGGGCGAGGAGATCTACCGCCGCTCCGGCCACTGGCCGGAGGGGTTCTTCGCCCCCGGGCGCCTGTGGTGGCTGCGCCAGCGCGCCCCGGAGCTCTTCCAGCGGGCGCGCCACCTTCTGACCATCCCCGACTGGATCCTCTTCCGGCTCAGCGGCGCGGCGGTTTCAGAGCCTACGGCGGCCGTGGAGACGCTCCTTTGGGACTTGGAGACCTCCGCCTGGAATACCTCTCTCCTGGCCCGGCTGGAGATCCCCCCTCACCTCTGCCCTCCTCTGGCCACTGCCGGCCGGGTGGTGGGGCGGGTGACGGAAGAGGCAGCTCGTCAGACCGGCCTCGCCCCCGGCACCCCGGTGGTGGCGGGCGGAGCCGACACCCAGTGCGCCCTCCTGGGGGCCGGGGTGCTCGATCCGGGCTCCACCGGCGTCGTCTCGGGCACCACCACCCCTATTCAACTGGTGACCGCCCGGCCGGTGTTGGATCCCCGGCGCCGCACCTGGACCTGTCCGCACCTTCTGCCGGGGCGCTGGGTGGTGGAGGCCAATGCCCGCCTGACCGGCCTGGTCTTTCGCTGGCTGCGCGACTCCTTTTACGGCGGGCTTGACCCCCGGGCCGCCGAGGAGCTGATGCTGGAGGAGGCCGAGTCTGCGGGGGCCGGCGCCGGCGGCACCTTCGCCTTCCTGGGCCCGGTGATCAGCTGCGCCTCCGCCCCCCAGCCGGAGCGCTCCCTCCTCTGGGGGCTGCGCCCGGAGCGGGAGGGGGGTCGGGCGCGGGGGCAGGTGGTGCGGGCTTTCCTGGAGAACATTGCCTACGCCGTGCGGGCCAACGTCGAGCTGGCAGAGCTGATCGGCGGGCTGGTCAACACCCGGGTGGTGCTGACGGGCGGGGGCAGCCGCCATCCCCTCCTCCCCCGCCTGGTGGCCGCCGTGCTGGGCCGCTCCATCACCGTAGCGGCGGAAAGCGAGTCGGCCGCCCTGGGAGCGGCCATCTGCGCCGCCGCCGGGGCCGGCTGCTACCCGGATCTGAAGGCAGCCGCCGCGGCCATGGTGCAGCCGGGGCGGTCGGTCTCGCCGGAGGAGATCTCCCCGGGCGGGAGAGGCGAAGGGAAGGAGGCCTTCTCCGGTCCAGAGGCAGCCCGGTCGGGAAGCTCCGCGGGCGCCGGAGGGGACTGGCAGGAGTACCAGGAGCTTTACCGCCGGTGGCGAAAGCTGTACGACGAGCTCTACCTGGCGGGCAACCGGCTGGAGCTAGGCCTTCGGCCGCTTTGACGCCTCGCCACGGGGCAGAGGCCGCCCCGGGGCCGGTTTGCGCAGGACCGAACCCGCACCGACCCGCGCAGCGAAAGCGGGTTAAGCTTGGGCATTAAAAGGAGGAGTGCCGAACGTGGAAGAGAGGACCACGCGGGCAGACGAAGAAGCCCGGCTGAAAGCAGAGATCATCCGGACGGGGGTGCACC
>JASBVW010000057.1 GCA_029961005.1 Bacillota bacterium | reverse complement strand
GCTCCGAAAGCTCCTCGGGCGCCGCAAGGCGGTACAGGTCCAGGTGATAAAAGGGAAGCCGGCCTTCGTACAGGTGAAGAAGAGAAAAGCTGGGGCTGCGCACCACCTGGTGGATGCCCAGCCCGTCCGCTATACCTCTGGCCAGGACCGTTTTGCCCGCCCCTAATTGGCCTTCCAGGAGGACGACCGTCCCCGGGCCGGCCACCTGACCGATCAGCCGCCCGTAGGAGGCCGTTTCTTCTGGGCTCGTAGCCAACCGCTGCCAGGACTGCAAGCAGACCACCCCTTCAGAGTTTACCCCGGCTGGCTCTCTTTCAATGGTATACTTCGACAGCAGCAGGATTCACCTCCTCCCCTTCTTCCGGGCGACAAGAAAAAACCTCTTCCGCACTGAAGAGGAGGACAAGAGCCCTCTTCCCTCGCGGGCAGAGGGCCCAACCTCAGCTGCTTGGCTCGGAGCCGGACCGGCCGAGGAGCGAATGTGGCCTCTTACGAGGCCGCCTTCTTCCGTGACCGAAGAGGCTGCACTTGCAGCGCTTCGCGCAACTCCCGCGCCGTAAAAGGATAAGTCAAATGAGCCCGGGCCCCGGCCCGGCCCGAGCGCTCAGCCAAGGCCGGCATCTTCAGGGCGGAATAGGTGACCACGGTCAGGTCCGGACGGCGCTCTTTGGCCAGCCGGGTGGCCGCCAAACCGTCCAAAAATGGGAGGCGCACGTCCACCAAGGCTAAGCGCAACCCGCCTTCGCTCATGAGGGCCAGGAAAGCCAAGCCATTGGCGGCTTCTTTTATTTCCTCTTCTTTCCACCCTGCCGCCGCCAAGAGGGAGCGCAAGGCCAGCCGCCTCCGCGGATCGTCATCTACTACCACTACTTGTGCGCTGCGGTCCACTCCCCTCTCCCTCCTATCTTTCCGACCGGGCGGGTGAGGGGAAAAGGGCCTGCAGGAGGTGATCCACCTGCCGGCTTGCTTCTTGGACGGAAGCTGAATCTACCGTGCCCTTGTTCTCCCTGGCTTTTAGCCCGAGCCAGAGCTCCTCCAGTTGCCTCTGAAAGACCCCCATCTCCATCGCTCTCTCCTCCCTGTTCCAGCGCCAGCGGCCGCTGCTCATAGACTCTTTCCCTCCCACTCTACTTTTTGTAGCAATTTCCGTACCAAAGCAGCAGCCCAAAATACCAGTAAATCTGAGGTTTTGGGGCATGGCCGTCCTTGAGGGAAAAAGAAAAGAGAGGATTGGGGTAGAAATTTATCCCCTCTCAGCGGAGGCTTGTCTCCTTGTTTGAGAAAAAGAAATGATCTTTCAAAAAATTTTGTACCACCCTACACAATGCGGTATAACGCAAAAAATGCAGACCAGAAAAAAGAATGGGGTGCAAAATTTGCACCCCATCGGGGCCGGGCGCCAAGATCACACCTACTCCGACTTGCTTCTGGAGTCGGTCAGTCCGTACTCCTTAATCTTATACTGCAAGCTGCGGACGCTGATGCCCAAAAGCTGAGCCGCCTTCTGGCGGTTGCCTTCCACCGCCAGGAGCGCCTCCGCTATCGCCCTGCGCTCCAACTCCTTCAGGGAATAGAGGCGCTCCGGTTGCGGCCTTTCCACCTCCCCGCCGGCCGCCTGGATGATCTCGGGAGGCAGGCAATCCACCTCTATCACCCGCCCCCGGCTGATGACCAAGGCCCGTTCAATGGCATTCTCCAGCTCCCGGACGTTGCCCGGCCAGTGGTAGGCCTTGAGCGCCGCCAAGGCCGAGGGGGCGATCTGCCACTTCTCCCCCGGGGGAGCGTATTTACGCAAAAAATGCTCCACCAGGAGCTCGAGGTCTTCCTTGCGCTCGCGCAAAGGGGGAAGTTTGATCTGGATCACGTTCAAGCGGAAGTAAAGGTCCTCCCGCAGCTTTCCCTCCGCCAGGGCCTTCTCCAGATCAAGATTGGTGGCAGCAATCACCCGCACGTCCACGCGCACGGGCCGATTACCCCCCAAGCGCTGAACCTCTCCTTCCTGCAGCACGCGCAACAGCTTGACCTGCATGCCGAGCGGCATCTCTCCTATCTCGTCCAGAAAAAGGGTCCCCCCGTTGGCCGCCTCGAACCGGCCGATGTGGCGGCCCATCGCCCCTGTAAATGCCCCCCGCTCGTAGCCGAACAACTCGCTTTCCAGGAGGGTCTCCGGAATGGCGGCGCAGTTCATGGGGATAAAGGGACCTTCCCGGCGGGCGCTCAATTTATGGATGGCCCGGGCCACCAGTTCCTTCCCGGTGCCGCTCTCTCCCAGGATGAGCACCCGGGCGTTGGTCTGAGCGGCCCGGCGGATCAGGAAGAAGACTTTCTGCATGGCCGGACTTTGCCCCACCAGGTTTTCCAGCCCAAAGCGGGACTCCAGCTGCTCTCGCAGGTAGAAATTTTCCTCCGCCAGCCGGCGCTTTTCCAGGACCTTGTGGACCACCAGCCGCAGCTGATCGTGCGTGAAAGGTTTGGTGATAAAATCCTCCGCTCCCTGGCGCATGGCTTCTACGGCCAGTTGAATTGTGCCGTGGGCGGTCACCATGACCACCATGGTTTCTGGCAGGCGCTCCTTGAGAGCGCGTAAAAGGGCCATCCCGTCCAGATCGGGCAGCTTTAGGTCCAAAAGGACCACCTCGGGGACCAGTTCCATGGCCAACGCGAGCCCGCTCTCGCCGGTGGTGGCCACTGAGACCTCGTAACCTTCCTCCGTCAGCACTTTGGCCATCAAACGAGCCAGATTCAGCTCGTCATCCACCACCAGCAGGTGGCGCTTCCCAGGCAATCTCTCCGTCACCGCACCTCAGCCGCCTTATTTGCCGTCTTTTCTCCTTCCTCGCCTTCGTACGCCGGTAGAGAAAGCCTCACGGTGGTTCCCTGCCCCTGGATGCTGGTGATGCGCAGGGTCCCGCCCAGGCCTTCTATAATCTGATTGCAGATGGTCAGCCCCAGCCCCGTCCCACCTTGCTTGGTGGTATAAAAAGGTTCCAGCACCCGCGGCAAAACCTCGGGCGGAATGCCCACGCCGCTGTCGCTGAAGTAGAGGTGGATGAGCCCCTCCTCTACATCGTAGGAGCCGGTGACGGTCAGGGATCCGCCTTCGGGCATGGCCTCCACCGCATTGAGGAGGATGTTGAAGAAGACGCGCTGCAGCGGCTCCCGCGCCGCCAGGACCAGGGGGCGCAGCCGGAATCCCCGGCTGCCCAGGTCCAGGTTCCAGGAGATGCCCGTGCGGGCAAATTCGGCCCGGAAGACCAAGGCCACCTCCTCCAAAAGCTCAATGACATCGATGGGTTCCCGCGTATATTCGCGGTGGGCGGCGCCGAGGATCATCTCCTGGAGGATCTTGGTCAGCCGATCGGCCTCGGAGACGACAATTTGGGCGGCCTCCTTCACCTCCTGCCGGAATGGCTCCTCCCCCTCCTGGGAACGGCAGCGCTCCAACAAAAGCTCGCCGTAGCCGCGGATGATGGCCAGGGGGTTCTTCATCTCGTGGCTCAAGGTGGCTGCCACCTGGTTGAAGGCCGCCAGCCGGTTGGCGTACTCTTTAGTCTCTTCCAGCTGGCGCTCTACAGTGGCATCCCAAAAGACCAACACGTATCCCAAAAGATTCCCGCCGGGATCATGATAAGGGTGCCACTGGTAGCACAAATCCCGCCCCGCATCGCTCAGATGGGCAAAGCGAATTTCGCGGGATCCACCTGGCCTGCGGTCCGCCTCTAAAAGGGGAAAGCGTACAGAGAGAGGGGTTTCTGCGAAGGAGAGCCCTACCATTGCCCGGGCGGAAATCCCCGTCAACTCCTCCGCCGCCCGGTTGAAGAAGGTCACCCTTCCCCGCTCCGTCAGGCTGACGATCCCGGTCGGCACCGAGTCCAGGATCTGCTTCAATTCTCGGTTCTCACGGCCTTCCACCGAGTGCAGGCACGAGCCGGTGAGCAAGCCCGCTATCCCCAGCAGCGCGGCAGCCAGGGCAGCCATAGGCCAAACTCCGGCCAGGCGGTAAACAGCCACCAAAACCACCCCCGCCAGCGACAAAGCGAGAAAAGAGGGCAAGATGCGCTTCAGCCCCACCTGAGCAAAGAATCTCCAGTCGCCTCCCGCCGCCACGACCTGGCACCAGACCAGGAGCCCGAAGCCCAAGGCAAAATTGACCGCGGCCGCGGAGGCCGCCCCCAGCCAGACCGCGGCCAACGAGGGGGAACCGGCGACGGGGGCGAGCAGCCGCTGCCACACCGGCAGTCCCCGTTCATAAACCAGTCCGGAGGCAGTCAGGGCCACCACATTCACCCCCATGGAGTACAGGAAGGGAATAACCCTCCCCCGCCTGGCCAGGCGGCTGGCCAAAAGATGCCAAAGATGGCCCACCAGGGCGGCGGGAAGCCCGAACAGGATCAAGACGGCCAAGTCCAACCAGTAGGTGAGGTCAAAATAAATGCGCGGGGCCGCTTCCAGCCGGATCCATTCGCCCAGCATCGCCAGGATCAACAGCGCGGCATACGCTTCCCAGGGCGAAGGTACGCGAAAATGAAACCCCGCCTTGTACAGGGCGAGGACAGCCAGCGCTTCTACCGCCAAAAACAACGCCCAAAACGACCTTTCCCTGGTCCACATCCCCCGGTCCCCCCCACCCGGGCCGCACTCGATCCCATTTGGCCGGCAGGCCATCCGGAAGTCATCCCTCATCCTACTACGAAGGCCTTACCACCCTAGGCCCCAGCTCAGGATGCCGATGTGCTCGGCCGCCAGAGCCAAGGCAGAAGTCGAGGCCAGGACCAGAGCGACTACCAGTCCCAGCACAAGCCCTCGCACCTCCAACACCCCCTTTCGGCAGCCCGGCCGTCCTAGCACCTGAGTGCCTTAGACCCGTGGCTTTGCGCCCCCGCCTTTCGACGGGTTTGCCTTTGACCCTGAGAGTAGGCCTGCCGGCCCCTGCTGTCGGAGGTGTATTAATTTTTATTCCTCCCTTGATTTTCGACGCGCAAGCGCCACTCCCTTCATTTTCCTAGACTGGTCTTTTGCGCCGCCGGGCCACCAGCCACAGCCAAATCGCGACCGCTACTCCGGCCAGGACGGCGGCCAGCAGGTCGTCCACGCGTTGCAGCCACAAGGAAAGCCTTGCCCAGTGTTCGCCCGCCAAGCGGCCGGCCAGGGTCACGGCAGCCGCCCAAGGGAAAAAACCTGCAAAGGTGTACCCCCAGAAACGCCGCAGCGGCAGATGCGCCAGCCCAGCCGGGAAAGAAACAGCATTGCGCAGGACCGGAATGCACCGCGTCAAGAGCACGGCCGCCTCGCCGTAGCGTTGAAACCAGCTTTTAACCCGCTCCACGTCCGAGGGAAAGATCAAGGCGTAACGCCCGTAGCGGAAGAGAAAGTCCTCACCCCTGGCGCGGGCCAAGAGATAGGGCACTGCCGCGCCCAGGGTATACCCCGCCGTTCCCGAGAACACTACACCCCAATAATTTAAGAGCTTCTCCCCGCTGAGAAAGCCGGCCAAGAGCAGGAAGACTTCACTGGTAATGGGAAACCAGGCCCCCTCCAGGAAGAGAGCCAGGCCCACACCCAGGTATCCCGTCCGGTGCAGGAGGGACAAAAGCCAGCGGGCTACCAAGCTCAGGTACTCCGTCAAGCGGCCCCGACCCCCCTCGCCCGCTGCCGCGCAGCTTCCACCAAGGCCACAAAGAGCCGGCGCGCAGGGTTATCCGCCCCGCCCTCCGTCCATAGCTCTTCAGGGTGCCACTGGACCCCGAGGGCAAAGGGATGTCCCGGCAGTTCAATCCATTCCACCAGTCCATCCGGGGCTCGGGCCGAGGCCACCCAGCCGGGAGCCACGACCCGCGCCGCCTGGTGGTGAAAGGAATTGACCGGAACCTCCCCCCGCCCCAACACCTTCCAGAGAAGGGTCCCCGGCTCTACCTGCACCGGATGGGTGGCTACGGGACGCCCCTCTTCTTGCTCGTGGGGCAAGAGGGGAGGGCCCCCGCCCGGGTGCTCGCGCTCCACGTCCTGGTAGAGAGTTCCCCCGCCGGCCACGTTTAGCACCTGAAGCCCGCGGCAGATCCCCAAGACCGGCAGCCCGGCTTTTATGGCCCAGCGCGCCAAGGCCAGCTCCAGCGCATCCCGCTCCGGGCAGAGGCCGCGCAGCCAGGGGCTGGGCGGCTGGCCGTAAGCGGAGGGGTCCAGATCACCGCCTCCCGAGAGCAGGAGGCCGTCCAACCTTTGCCCGAGCTGCACCAGCTCCCCCTCCCCTGGGGCGCGGTCGTAGCCCGGCAGCGCCGGCAGCAGAACGACCAGACCTCCGTGGGCTGCCACTGCTTCCGCGTAAGGTTTTGCCTTCTCTTCCTCCGACAAGCAGGTAATCCCAATGATAGGACGCGCCATGTCCGCCTCCCCCGCAGATTTTTCTCCCCTAGCGGCTAAAAAGAGGTCAGCCCCAGGCTGATCTCCAGCGCATCCCTGACCCGCTCCATCAATCCTTTATCCAGGCGGGTCAGTTTCCTCTGTAGACGGCACTTGTCGACCGTGCGAATCTGCTCCAGCAGGACGACCGAATCGCGCTCAAAGCGGCACCGCCCCGCTGGGATCTTGACCTGGGTCGGCAGCTTCTCCTCCCGCAAATGCGAAGTGATGGGCGCCACGATGGTGGTGGGACCATAGCGGTTGCCGAGGTCGTTCTGCAGGATCAAAACCGGCCGCTGTCCCCCCTGCTCACACCCCGCCACCGGGTCCAGATCGGCGTAGAAGACGTCGCCCCGCAAAACCCGGCGCCGACGGCTCTTCTTCTCCGTTTCCTGGAGGGCCATCTCCTCGTACCCCCGCTCTACCTCCCGCCGGGCTTGTCTGCGCTGCCGCGCCCGCAGATAAAAGCGGAGGGCCCTTCGGACCAATTCGCTCCGGTGGCAGCCTTCCGCCTCAGACTGAGCATCGACTTGAGCCAAGAGGTCATACGGCAACAAGACGGTAATGCGTCGGCCGGCCGGCAAAAGACCGCCTCCTCTCCGCACGGCGGGCTGATCCCCGCTTGACCTATATCCTTTCCCAGCGGCCTTTAACCGTACACTTCCTTGTCATTGCCTTTTTACAGATTTTATGTTAAAATGAAAAAACTGGGCGATCAAAAATACAGAAAACAGGGCAGGGTGAGGTTTGTGTCTTTTTTCCATCAGCTTCAACCGGAACTGGGGCGCCGCATCCGCCTGCGCCGCCTTCAGCTGCGCATGACGCAGCGCGACCTGGCCGGGAACGAGTTCTCCAGCAGCTACATCTGCCAGGTGGAGAAGGGTCGCCTGCTCCCGTCTCTACCGGCCATCTCCCTCTTGGCTCAACGTCTGGCCATGAGCCTCGACGACCTCCTGCCGCTCCAGGCGCCCCAAGACGAAGGGCTGCAGGAGTGCGGCCGCAATACCGGTGCATGCCCCGGCAGGGACGGCCAGGAGTAAGAGGGGAGGCAGGTAGAGGAGCGCCCCTCGCTGCCCGGAGAGGAGCCAGAAGGCCACGACCTGCCCCAAATTATGGGCGGCGGCCCCGGCTACCCCCAGGCCACGGCTGGTGAGACGCGCCCCGCCCCACCGCCGCCCCCAGGTGATGAGGAGAGCGCTGGCCAGCGCCCCGCTGAGCGAGAGGGCAAAACTAACCGAAAGAAAGCCCCCTGCCACCAAAGTAGCCAAAAAAACCCTCAGCACCGCCACGGTGAGGGCCGTTCCCGCTCCTCC
>JASBVW010000056.1 GCA_029961005.1 Bacillota bacterium | reverse complement strand
CTCCGCCGCCAGGCCCGAACCGGGGGACGAAGGCGCCCCCCACTCGGCCTCGGGGTACCAGTCTGCCACCAGGGAGAGGGTACCCCCCGGTCGGAAGAAGTAGCTGGCCGTGAGGGTGCTGTCCAGGCTCCAAAAGGTCCCTCCTTCCGCCAGGTCGCCGAAGAGGCGGGGCTTGACCTCCACGCTCAGGCGCAGGTGCCCCCGCTCCAGGTTGGCCAAGCGCTGCTCACCGTCCGCCAGGCGGTGTTGGGCCTCCCGCAGCCGCGGGCTGGCCTCCGCCCCCAAGCGCAGGGCCTCACTCAGGGTGAGGGGTTTCCCAGCCGCCCGGGCCGCTCCTCCCCCGCTCGGCCCCGCAGCCCAGGCCAACGCCAGAGCCAGGACCGCCGCCCAACCGGCGGCGGCGCGCACCTTCCTGCTCCACTCATTCATACTTTAGCGCCTCCACGGGGTCCAGGCGGGCCGCCTTGTAGGCCGGGTAGACGCCGAAGACGATCCCCACCGCCGTCGAGAAGCCAGCCGCCAAAAGGATAGACTCCCACGTCACCGCCGCCGGCCACTTCGCCAGGGAGGCCACCAGCTGGGCCCCCAGGGCACCCAGCGCGATCCCCGCGGCGCCGCCTACCAGGCACAGGACCACCGCCTCGATCAGAAACTGCCGCAGGATGTCGCTCCGCTGCGCCCCCACCGCCTTGCGGATCCCCACCTCTCGGGTGCGCTCCGCCACCGAGACCAGCATGATGTTCATTACCCCGATCCCGCCCACCAGGAGGGAGATGCTGCCGATACCGGCCAAGATGGCGGTGAAGACCTGGGCCACGCGCCCGATGACCTCCAGCTGCTTGTCCAGGCTCTCCACTCGATACTTGTACTCCCGCCCGTACTTGCGGCGCAGCACCTCCTCCATGTGCCGGGCCGCCTGCAAGGCCTCCTCGGGGCTGGCCGCCTGGGCAAAGATCACCTCCACGTCGCCGCCCCGGTGCCCGGTTAGGACGGTCTGCATGGTTTCAATGGGGAGGTAAACCGTCATCTCCCCTGTAGTGTCGTCGTTGATGAAGCTTTGGGCGGCCTTTTCCATGACTCCAACCACGGTGAAGTAGCGCCCCGCCACTTTGATCTCCTGCCCCAAGGCGGGGAGCGGCCCGAAGAGTTTCTCCGCCAGGTCGGAGCTCAGCACCGCCACCCGCCGCCGGAAGAGGCTGTCCTCTTCCACCAGGAAACGCCCCTGGGCCACGTTGAGGCCGCGGATTTCGGCAAAGGGGGCAGTGGTGCCGTTGACCGTGGCCGTCTCGGTCCGGCCGGGCCGGCTGACCTCGTAGCTGCGCACAGTGTCAGGGGCCACCGCGCGCAGCGCGGGCACGGACCTCTGCAAAAGCTGCACATCTTCCATGGTCAGGGGCCTGAATCGCCCGTTGCGCACGTCCTTGCGCGACCAGTCCACCTGCACCCAGAGGAGGTTGACCCCCAGGCTGCTCACCTCCCCCCGGACGCGCCGCTCCGCCCCGACCCCGATGGAGATCATGACGATGACGGAGGCCACGCCGATGATGATCCCCAGAAGGGTGAGCGCCGAGCGCAGCTTGTTGACCCGCAGGCTCCCCAGGGCCATTTTGAAGTCTTCCTGTAGAGCCACGCCGCCCTGTCTCTTTCTCTCGGGCCGCGGCCCGGATGTGGGCCCCTGCGGGCCGCCCGCCCAGAAAGCGCTTCTCACGAGCCCTTCCCCTCCCCCCGTTCCTGGCTCTGGAAACCGGAATCTAACCTCTCCTCCCGCCCGAGGCGCCCGTCGGAGATGCGGACGATCCGCTGCGCGCAGGCCGCGCTCCGAGGATCGCGGGTCACCAGCACCCCGGTCATCCCGCGCCGGCCTTCGAGGTGCGGACCCGGTCCCCGTCCTTGAGCCTGCGCAGGGTCTGGTACGGCCCCACCACGACCTCCTCCCCGCCTTGGAGGCCGGAGAGGATCTCCACCGCGGTGTCGTTGCTCCTGCCCCGCGCCACCACGACCTGGCGCGCCCGGCCGTCCTCCACCACGAAGACCACGCTGGTCTCCTTCCCCTTCACCTGCCGCTCGACCACGGCCTGGAGGGGAATGAAGACGGCGTCGGGCCGGCGGTAGGTCACCACCTCCGCCCGGGCGCTCATGCCGGGGCGCAGCGCCCCGGCCGGCCCAGGGGCCGACATACTGCCGCCCCGGGCCGAGGCCGCGCCGCCCTCGCCGTCCGAACCCGCGGCCTGCGCCTCTCCGATCCTGATCTTGACCGGAAAGCGGGTCACATTCCCCTCCACCGCGCCGGCGGGGGCGATGCGCCACACGTATCCGGAGAACTTCACCTCTGGCAGGGCGTCCGAGGTGACGGTGGCCTCCTGGCCTACGGCCATCCGGGCCACGTCCACCTCGTCCACCTTCGCCGTCACCACCAGCCGCCCCAGGTCCGCCAAGGTGAGCAGGGGCTGCCCCACCGCCAGGGCCTCTCCCCCCTTCACCTTCACCGCCACGGCGGTGCCCCCCACCGGGGCCAGGAGGCGCTCGCCGTCCAGGCGGGCAGAGCCGGAGTCCTCCGGGGACCTCCCTCCCGCACCCGGCGCCCACCCCTGCAGTGGGTCAGCCGACCCCGCGCCGCCAGCCTGGGAGAACGCCTCAGCCCGATAGCGCTCCTCCGCCGCCCGGAGGCGCACCCGGGCGGTGGCCACCCGCTGGGAGGCCTCCTCCAACTCCTGGCGGGTGGCGGCCTGCGCCGCATAGAGCCGCTGCTGCCGCTCCAGGTTGCGCTCCGCCTCCGCCAGGACCAGCTGCGCCTCTTCCCATTCGGCGCGAAGCTGCTCCACCCGCGCCCGTCGCTCGGCGGCGTCGAGCCAGGCGATCACCTGGCCGGCCCGCACCAGATCTCCCTCCTGGACCGGCACGCGGGCCACGCGCCCGCTCACGGGAGAGCGGATCTCAAAGACCTCCTCGGCCTCCACCACCCCTTCCGCGATGGCGGTGACCGCAAACTGGCCGCGCTGTGCGCGGCTCACTTCCACCGGGATGCCCTCCTGCTGGCGGCGGGCGGCCACATACCGGCCGGCCAGCACCGCCCCCCCGGCCACCAGGGCCAGGACGACCAGGCTCAGCACTACTTTCCTGCGCGACACGCCCCTCGCCCTTTCTCTGCCTTTATTTAGCAAGGAGATCGGACCCTCTTTGCCTAATAATTATCCTGTCGGACAGGCTCGCCCTGCTGACCGCAGTCATAACTTCACCTGGGAGAACAAACATCTGGCGCCAGGCCCACTGCCCAACACCATTTCACTAAACGAAAGGGAGTGAAGAAATTGACCCCCGCGGAGCAAGTCGGTCGGCGCAGTTTCCTGGAGCGGATCCTGAGCTTGGTGGTGGAGCCGGCGGCTGCCTTCCGGGACATCGTCTCCCGGCCGGACTTGTGGGGGCCCGCCTTCCTCATCCTGGTCACGGCCCTGGCCGCCCTGCCGGCGGGCCTCTACGTGTCGCAATACGTCCTGCAGCAGCTGCCGGAGGAGGCCCGCCAGCAACTGGCCCTGGCCGGGCAAAACCTGGTGTTTCTCCAAGCAGCGGGGATCTTCTTCTCCACCCTCCTCAGCCTTTTCCTCTGGTGGTTCCTGCAAGCCCTCGTCTTCTCAGGGGTGGGAGCCCTCCTGGGCGGGGCGGCCTCCTACCGCCAGACCCTCTCTGTAACAGGCTACCTCTACCTGCCTACTTTTCTGAGCCACCTCTTCACTGCCCTGGCCCTGTGGACCACCGGCCAGTACGTCAGCCCTGGTCTGGCCCTGACTTGGCCCCTGGAGAAACTGCTGACCCCTCTGGGGGGTCTCCTGCAGCAAATCACCGTCTTCTCCGTCTGGTGGCTTTTTTTGGCCGCGCTGGGGCTATCCGTCCTCTGGCAAACCTCCCGGCTTACCGCCGGAGTCGCCGCCGCCCTGCTCTGGCTGGCCGGACTGGGAATCCAGTACTGGCTGTCCTCCCTCACCCACTTCTCAGCCGTCTAAAGACGAGGTAGGAGTAAAGGATACTCCACCCCAGCGCCACCGCCAGCCCGCCGAAGAAGAGGGCGGCGTTGAAGGGTGCCGGCAGGGGGGCCGAAGCCAGGCCCACCAGGCCAGCCCCCACCAGAAGCCAGGCCCCCAGGCGGTGGGTGCGCCGCCAGACCTCCTCGCTGGCCAGGGTCCAGGGGGTGCGGATGCCGAAGAAGTAGTTGGGCCGCACCCGCCCCAACTGGTTTCCGATGAGCAGGAAAAGAAAAGAGACGGCCCCCTGAACGACCGGGCCCACGGGGACGGCCCGGCCCAGCCCCGCCGCCAGTACTACCCCCTGTAGCACCGCCGTAAAGAGGACCAGGGCCGCCCGGGTAAGGCGATAGGCCGGCAGGAAGCGGGCGTAGTTTTCCCGGCGGGGGTCCCAGCGCGGGACCACCAGCATCAGGAGGTAGATCCCCAGCCCCAGGAGGGGCATGGCAAAGGCCCCCCAGAAGCGGGACTGGTACCCGCTCGGGCAGGTGCGGGTAGGCAGCCAGGCCGGCAGCCAGCAGGAGGAACAAAAGGAGAAGGAGCGGCCACTCCCGGCCCAGCTCCCAGCGGGTGGCCTCGCGCCAGCCACCGCTGCATCCCTTTTCCGCCGACTCGGCAGGACGATTTCCCTTCGGTTCCAGAGCGTGCGGTCGCGCCATCCCTGTGGACGCCGGCGCAATGAAGTGCGCGCTCTCTACCTGCCTCTTCTCCTGCGCCCGCGACCGCTCTTCTGCGGTGCGCCGAGCCCCTCTATCCTTACTCTTCACCGCCCGCACTTCCCCCTTTTTCTTCAGTTCTCCCGCTCTCCGCCTCTCTTTCTCCCGCTCTCCCGCCCTCATCCTTCCCACCGCCTGCACAGTCCAGCAGCCAGGCCATGGCCTCCTGGAAGACCGTGGTCTCCAGCGCATAGTAAAGGTTCTGCCCCCGGCGCTCCGCGCTCACGAGTCCCGCCTGTTTCAAGAGGGAGAGGTGGTGCGAGATGCTGGGCTTGGTGATCGCGAAGTGCTCCGCGATCTCTCCCGCCGTGAGATCGCCCTCCCGCAGGAGTTGCAGGATCCGGCGGCGCGTGGGATCGGCGAGGGCCTTGAAGACCAGGCTGAGGCTCATAAAGCCGCCTTGCGCCTCCTCCGGGCGAAGGAGTCCCACCAAAAGAGTAAAAGGTCCCCCAGGGCCAGGGCGATGAAACCCGCCAGGCCCAGGACGCCCACCGTCAGGTCATTTCCGCCTTTGATGACCATAATGGAGAGCCCGTAGGTGCCGTTCAGGGTGCCGTGGGTGACGGCGGCAGCGAGGACCGACCCGGCCCGGAGGCGGATGTAGCCGATGAGGGGCGCAAAAAGCAGGCAGAAGACGGTCATCATCAGTACTCCCGCCACCGGGTGTTGGGGGTAGTTGTGCCCCTGGAGGATCAGGGGGGCGTGCCACACCCCCCAGATGAGGCCGATCAGGGCCGAAGACCTCCAAAAGCCCAGAGGAGCCAGCTCCCTCTGTAAAAAGCCCCGCCAGCCCAGCTCCTCCCCTAAGGCCACCGCCGCGTTAATGGTCGCTCCCGTTATCAGACCCTGTACGAGGCCCAGCCAAAAAGGGTGAACCGGCAGGAGTTCAACCTGCCGCCGCATCTGCTCCAGTTGCTCGGGGGTGAGGAGGTCCCGGAACCGCTCGAACATCCCGGCCATCTCCGGCGAATACTCCACGCCCGGAAAGAGCAGGCTCACCCCTAGGGCAGCCACGGCAATGGCCGGCGGCAGGAGCCAGCCCACCAAAAACCACCGGTTCAGTCGGAAGGAGAGGCCCAGCGGTTCCTTCACCGGCTCGCGGTAAAGCCTTTGTACGGCCAGGGCGCCCAACATCGGCACCAGCATGTACAGGACGGCCACCGCCAGGGAGGCGGGGGTGTTCCACCTGCCTCCTCCGGCGGCGAAGAGCCCGGCCAAGAGCCAGTCCGCTCCGAAAGTCAGGGCCAGAAAGAGGCCAACTTTGCGCCAGTTGATCACCATCTTAACCCTTCCCCTTTAGATTATTAGACAAATCTCTAAATCTCTGCTCATCACTATATCACCCCGGAGAGGGGAGTGTCAAGGGCTCCTGCAACGGCAACGTCACGGGCCAGAGCGGTAAGAGAGGGCCGCGCTTTGTCCACCCCGGATATTTCCAGTAATGGGAACTAAAATTATCTTCCTTTACGTAATAAATTAACAGAAAAGCCTAACAAGGCACCGCGGAAAGGATGTCTCGCCATGCGCTTCGCCATTACCAGCAAGTTGGCCGCCAACCTCTTGGCGGTGGTACTCCTCCTGACCGGCACCGGGATCTTTATCTCCCGGCAGATCGCGGACGTCCACCAGCAGGCGGTGGCGCTCCGCGAAAAGGCCCGCATCTTCGAGGCTGCCGCCAACCTCCGCCTGGCCCTGACCAACATGGCCATGCCGCCCAACGACTACTTGATCACCGGCAACCCGGAGGAACGGCTCAACTTCGCCCGCGCCTCGGAAAAGGCCCTCCGCATCGCCGGCCTCCTGCGCCAGATGCCCCTCTCGCAAGAGCAGCGCGCCGTCCTGGAGCAAATTGTGGCCGGGCACCAAGAAATCGTGCAGCGGGGCGAGGGGGTCCTGGCCATCTCCGACCCCGTGGGTAACGCCGCCGCCGGTCAGGCCATGGAGGAGTTGGACGCAGCCGCCGACGCCCTCGCCCGGCGTACTCAGGAGCTCTACGCCCTGCTGCACCGGGAGATGGAAGCCGCCCTGCTCAAGGCCGACCGCAGTGGAACCCAAGCTATCAATCTCTTCCTGGGGGCGAGCTTTCTGCTCTTTTTGTCTTTCCTCGTTATCTTCTGGCTTATCAACGCCAGCATTGTCAATCCCATGCGCCGCTTCATCGCCGCGGCCCAAACCGTGGCCGGCGGCGACCTCAGCCACAACATCGCCATCCGCTCCGGAGACGGCTTCGCCGAGCTGGGGGAAGCCTTCAACCACATGACCGCTAACCTGCGGGGGCTGGTGGCCCAGGTGCACCAGGTGGCGGAGCAGGTGACCGCTCTCAGTCAGGAGCTGGCCTCCTCCTCCGACGAAATGAGCCAGCTGACGCAGCAGGTGAACAGCACGGTGGAGCAGCTGGCCCAGGGGGCGGACGAGCAGGCACACCATGCGGCTCAGACCGGCCAGGCGGTAGAAGAGGTCAGCCAGACCATGAACCGGGTGGCCCAGGAGATCCAGGGCGCGGGGGTAGACTCCCGCCAGGTCTGGCTGGTGGCCACCGAAGGCGGAGGCGCGGTGCAGCAGGCAGTAGAGCAGATGAACTCCATTCACCAGGCCGTCGCGCGGCTGGCCGAGGTGGTGGACACCCTGGGGCGGCGCTCGGCGGCGGTGGGGCGGATCGTGGAGACCATAGCCGGCATCGCCGATCAAACCAACCTCCTGGCCCTCAACGCCGCCATCGAGGCGGCGCGCGCCGGTGAGCAAGGGCGCGGCTTTGCGGTGGTGGCGGAAGAGGTGAGGAAGCTGGCGGAGCACGCGGCGCGGTCAGCGGAGGAGATCGGGCGGCTCCTCCAGGAGATTCAGCGCGAGACGCAGCAGGCGGTCTCCGCCATGGCTCAGGCCACGCAAGAAGTGCAGGGAGGGATCAAGGTCATGGCCGCCACCGGCCAGGCCTTTGCCACCATCGTCGCGGCGGTGGAGCGGCTCTCGAAGCGCATGGAAGGGGTGGCGCAGGCGGCGGCAGACGTGACCAGACAGGCCTCCGACGCCTCCCAGGCCGTCCAGAATATCGCCGCCATCACCCAGGAGAACGCGGCGGCCGCCCAGGAGGTGGCAGCCAGCACCCAAGCCCACGAGGCGGCA
>JASBVW010000055.1 GCA_029961005.1 Bacillota bacterium | reverse complement strand
TTATCGGCATCAACATCATCCTGGTGGCCGGTTTAAACCTGGTCAATGGCTATCTGGGGGAGTTTGCCATCGGCCATGCCGGTTTTATGGCCGTGGGGGCCTACCTCTCCTCCGTGGTGACGGTCCTTTTTCATCAGCCTTACGCCCTGGCCCTGATCGTGGGATCCTTGGGCGCAGCTTTGGTTGGATTCTTGGTGGGGATCCCGTCGTTTCGCACCTTCGGCGATTACCTGGCCATCATTACCCTGGGATTTAACATGATCATCGTCAACGTCATCCAGAACATCAACCTGATCGGCGGGCCGCGCGGTTTCGGCGGGATGCCCAAAGAGACCAACCTTCTGGTGGTGGGCTGCTTGACCATCCTCGTCCTGGCCGTATTGCGCCACCTCATCTACTCCAATTACGGGCGCATCTGGATCGCCATCCGCGAAAACGACCTCGCAGCGGAGCTGATGGGGGTGGATATCGTCCGGTACAAGCTCCTGGCCTTTACCATTGCCGCCGGGCTGGCGGGATTGGCCGGCGGCCTCAGCGCCCACCTGATCCAGTACATTCACCCCAGCACCTTTACTTACATCAAAACTACCGACGTCTTGGTCATGCTCTATCTGGGCGGCATGGGAAGCCTGAGCGGCTCCATCCTGGGGGCAACTGTCTTGACCGTGCTTTTGGAGCTCCTGCGCCCCCTGGGAGTTTGGCGCATGGTGCTCAGTCCTCTGATCCTGGTAGCGATCATGCTCTCCCGCCCCCACGGGATCATGGGCCACCGGGAGTTTGCTTTCCTGGCGCCGCGGGAGGAGGTGCGGCAGCGTGAATCTGCTTGAGATCAAGGGTCTGTGCAAGAACTTCGGAGGCCTGCAGGCCGTCTCCAATTTCGACTTGACCTTGGCCGAAGGGGAGCTGCACGGGTTAATCGGCCCAAACGGGGCGGGGAAGACCACCGTCTTCAACCTGATCACCGGAATTTACCGACCTACCGCAGGCTCCATCTTCTTCCAAGGGCGGGAGCTGGTGGGGCTGAGGCCCCACCAGATTACCCGGCTGGGGATCGCCCGCACCTTCCAGAACATCCGTCTCTTCGGACAAATGACGGTGTTGGACAACATCCGCTTGGCCTTCAATTACCAGCTAAAGTACGGGCTGTGGGATGCCATCTGGCGGAACTCTGCCTACCGGCAGCAAGAAGAGGAGGTGCTGGCGCGCTCCCTGGAGCTGCTGCGCCTGTTTAAGTTGGAGGGCAAGGCCCACTTTTTGGCCAAAAACCTTCCCTACGGCGAACAGCGCAGGCTGGAGATCGCCCGCGCCCTGGCTACCAGGCCGCGCCTGCTCCTGTTGGATGAGCCGGCCGCCGGCATGAATCCGCGGGAGGTAGACGAGCTGATCGACCTGATTCGCTGGATCCGCAGCCAATTTCAGCTCACCATTCTCCTGATCGAACATCAAATGCGAGCGGTCATGAACCTGTGCCAGAAGATCGACGTCATGGACTTTGGGCAGATCATCGCCCGCGGCGCACCGGAGGAGATCCGGAACCATCCGCAGGTGATCAAGGCCTACCTGGGGGAGGAGAGCGCATGAGCCTCTTGGAGATCAGGGATTTGTGGGTGTCCTACGGGCCGATCACGGCTCTACAAGGGATTTCCCTCCAGGTGGAAGAAGGGGAGATCGTCGCCCTGCTGGGCGCCAACGGGGCGGGAAAGACCACTACCCTGCGCACCATCTCCGGCCTGGTCCCCGCCCAAAGCGGTACCATCCGCTTTCAAAGGCACGATTTGACGCGCTTGCCGGCCCACCGCATTGCCGCGCTGGGCATTGCCCACGTTCCGGAAGGGCGAGGCCTCTTTCAAACCCTGACGGTGCAGGAGAACCTGGAACTGGCCACCTGGACGAGGAAGGACCGCCATCAGGTGGCGCGGGACCTGGAGCGCGTCTTCGCTCTCTTTCCGCGCCTGGCCGAGCGGCGCCAGCAAGTGGCGGGTACCCTCAGCGGGGGCGAACAGCAGATGCTGGCGGTGGCCAGGGCCTTGATGCAGCGCGGCCGGCTTATGCTTCTAGACGAGCCTTCCATGGGGCTTTCCCCTCTCTTGGTGCGGGAGATCTTTCACACCATCCAGGAGATCAACCGGGCCGGGACCACTATCCTCCTGGTGGAGCAGAATGCCCATCAGGCCCTCAAGATCTCTCACCGGGCCTACGTTCTGGAGACGGGTCGTCTGGTCCTGGCCGGCCCTGCGGCCGAGCTGGAGGGAAACGAGCGGATCAAAGAGGCGTACCTCGGCGGTTAAAACGTTGACAGGCGGCGGTCGGAGGTCTATAGTGAACTGAGGAGGAGGAAGGGCTCCTTGCCTGAGAATACCTTTGCCGTCACCTGTCTGGGCTGCCCTAAAAACAGGGTGGATGCCGAGTATATGATCGGCCTTTTGGAGGCGGCGGGCTACCAGCTGGTCCAGGACCCCTCCGCGGCGGCGGTCCTCATTGTTCAGACCTGCGCTTTTATTGACCAGGCCCAGGAAGAGTCCATCGCGGCCATTCTGGACTGGGCCCAATGGAAAAAAGAGGAGGGGCGCCTCCTGGTGGTCAGCGGTTGCCTGCCCCAACGATATGGGGAGCAATTGGCCGACCTGCTGCCGGAGGTCGATCTTTTTGTAGGCAACGGATTGGCGGGGGAACTACCTCGCCTTTTGGCGGAGGAGAGAAGCCGGCGGGCCGGGGCAAGAGCTGCGGCAGCCCCCGCGGTGCGGGTGGGGGCGCCCGGCTATCTGCCTGAGGCCTCTCTTCCGCGGCGGCTCACTACCCCCGGAGGCACGGCCTACGTCAAGATAGCCGACGGGTGCAATCACCGCTGCGCCTACTGCGTGGTTCCCCGGTTGAGGGGCCCCTACCGCAGCCGTCCCCGGGAGGACCTGGTGCAGGAAGTCAAGGCGCTGGTGGGGTGCGGTGTGCGCGAGGTGGTCCTGGTGGCGCAGGATACCACCTCTTACGGGATTGACCTCTATCGGCGGCCGGCCTTGCCGGAGCTCCTGGAGGACCTGGAGGAGATAGAGGGGTTGGAATGGGTCCGCCTTCTTTACGCCCATCCCTCCACCGTTACACCCCGACTGCTCCAAGTGATGGCGGCGTCGCGCAAGCTCTGCCGCTACCTGGACCTTCCTCTGCAGCACGTGGATGAAGCCATCCTCCGGCGCATAGGCCGGCCGGGGGGAAGGGAAGCGTATCGAGACTTGATTCAGAGCCTACGCGCCCAAGTGCCGGGCCTGGCCTTGCGCACCACCTTCATCGTGGGGCTACCCGGGGAAACGGAAGCCGCCTTTGCTTCCCTCTTGGACTTCCTCCGCGAGTTGCGGCTGGAACGGGTGGGCATCTTTGCCTATTCTCCCCAGGAGGGAACCCCGGCGGCCGATTTTCCGGACCAGGTCCCTCCCCGGATCAGGCGGCGGCGCCGCCGGCAGGCCCTGGCCCTCCAGCAAGGCATTGCCCGGGAGCTCAATGCCGCCCGGGTGGGCACGGAAGAGCGGGTACTGGTGGAGGGCCCCCTGGACGGCCGGGGGCTCCGATGGAGGGCCCGCAGCCAATGGGAGGCCCCGGAAGTGGATGGCTGCCTCATCCTGCGAGGCAAAGGGTTGCAGCCGGGCCGGTTCGCTCGCGCCCGGATCATCGCTGCCGGCCCGTACGACCTGGTGGCGGAGGCAGTGCCTGAAGAAGAGAGCCCTGCTTCAGAAAGGAGAAGAGGATGACCCTCGCCACTGCCATCACCCTGCTGCGCCTTCTTCTGGTGCCGCTCTTTCTGCTCTTCCTTTTTTCGCACACCCTGGCGGGGAGGCTCCTGGCAGCAGCCGTCTTTGCCTTTGCCGCGGCTACTGACGGGCTGGACGGCTACTTTGCCCGCTCCCGCAACGAAGTGACCCGCCTGGGCATCTTCCTGGACCCCCTGGCGGACAAGTGCCTCGTCGGCACGGCTCTCCTGGCCCTGGCCTTCTTAGGCCGCATTCCCTGGTGGCTGACGGCCGTGATCCTGGGGCGCGAGGTAGCGGTGACGGCACTACGCATCGCCCTGGCAGCTCGCGGCCGCTCTCTGGCGGCCACCCCCTGGGGGAAGGTGAAGACCGTCTCCCAGATCGTGGCCGTAGTAGCCCTACTCCTGGAGCTCCCGGGTAGCCTTCCCCTGCTCTTCTTTTCCGCCTTTTTAACGGTCGCCAGCGGTGCCTATTACTTTTTACACCTCTAATTACCACCCCTCTGGCCTCCCGCGGCTGGGACGCTCTGTGCTATAATGGCAGGGAGATCAGACTTGTCCCAGAAGGGGGAGAGACATGCCGTTGGGGAACTGGAAGGTCAGTGCGGTCGCCGCCTCTTTTCTGGTCGCCCTGCTTCTCCTCCTGGCGGGGGAACAGGTCTTTTATCGCTGGGAGGTTCAACGGCCCCTCCTGGCCTCTCTGCGCGCCTTGCCGGGGATCGAAGGGGCTGCTCTAGCGCGCTCCGGTGAGGAGGTGCTGCTCCGGGTCAGGTTGGGGAAGGCCATTGACCTGCCCGCCACTTACCAGGCGCTTACGGCTGCAAGCCGTCGCTTCTTAAAAGACGAACGGTTTGCTCTGCAGTTACAGGATACCCGTACCCCTTATTTGCAAGAGACCTTGCGTTTGATGCAGTATGGAATTCAGGAGGGCATAGCCACCGGCCGGTTTCGCGAGATGGCCTCTACCTTGGAGGGCCTGGCTCTTCAACGCCGCCTGGAGCACTACCGCCTGGACGTAGACGCGGAGAACGTCTACTTGGCTTTAGGCAAGGAGGGCCACTACCTGTACGCCGTCTTCCCGCGGCGGCAAGGTTCCCTTTCCTCGTCCCCTTCCTCTGGAGGGACAGAAAGAGAAGCAGAGGTAGGGCAGGTAGAGGCTGAGGGGAGGTGAGGCTGGTGTGGAAGGAGATTCTCTTGGGCAGCGGACTGGCGGTGGGGGTGTTCCCTGGGCTTTGATCCCACCCCGGTGCTCCTTTTGGCGGCGGTCTCTTTCTTAATCCACGCTGCCCTGCAGGGCAAGGGGCTGCCCGGCATCGGCACCGCCAAGCGGTTTGAGGTATTGGGCGGCGGAGGAGAAGCCCTTGCAGAGAGCCGGATCAGCTTTTCGGACATCGGCGGCCAGCAGAGCGCCAAAAGGGAGTTCATCGAAGCCCTGGAGTTCATCAAGAACGAGGACCGGGCGCAGAAGCTGGGTATTCGGCCTTTAAAGGGCATCCTGCTCACCGGCCCCCCGGGCACCGGCAAAACCTTGCTGGCCAGGGCTGCCGCTGCCTATACCGACTCAGTCTTCGTCTCGGCCTCCGGCAGTGAATTTGTAGAGATGTACGCCGGGGTGGGGGCCCAGAGGGTGCGCCAGCTCTTTCAACGGGCCCGGTCGCTGGCCGAGCGGACTCAGAAGAAGAGCGCCATCATCTTCATCGACGAGATAGACGTCCTGGGCGAAAAGAGAGGGCACCAAAACGGCCATCGCGAGTACGACCAGACTCTGAACCAGCTCCTGACAGAGATGGACGGCTTGCGGCGCCACGACAAGGTGCGCCTGTTGGTGGTGGCGGCCACCAACCGCTTGGAGGCCCTGGATCCGGCCTTGTTGCGCCCGGGGCGCTTTGATCGCATTGTGCGGGTCGATCGACCGGATCGGGAGGGTCGCCTCCATATCCTGCAGATCCACACCCGGGACAAGCCTTTAGCGCCAGACGTGGACTTGGAGGAGATCGCGCGGGAGACCTTCGGCTTTTCGGGGGCGCATTTGGAGAGCCTGGCCAACGAAGCCGCCATCCAAGCGCTGCGCGCCGGGCGGACGGTCATCGAGGCCCGGGACTTCAAAGAAGCCATCGACAAGGTCATGATGGGGGAGAAGCTGGACCGGCGACCTCGCAACGAAGAGCTGCGCCGCATCGCTTACCACGAGGCAGGCCACGCTCTGGTGAGCGAGTGGCTCCGGCCCGGTTCCGTCTCGGCCATCACCACCACTTCCCGGGGGCGGGCGCTGGGTTACCTGCGCCTCTCTCCCCAAGACGACCGCTATATGTACACCCGGGAGGAGCTCCTGGACCAGATCGCCGTCTGTCTGGCCGGGGCCGTGGCCGAGGAGATCTCCCTCGACAGCCGCAGCACCGGCGCCCAAGGGGACTTCGAAGAGGCGGTGCGGATAGCCAAGCAACTCATTCAGGCCGGCCTCTCGCCCCTGGGGGTGGTGAGCAGAGAGGATCTGCCGCCGCACCTCTTGCACCGCACGGTGCGCCAGATCTTGGCCCAGCAGGAGGAGCGGGTGCGGGCCCACCTCCGCCAGCGGCGGGAAGACTTGGAGCGGGTGGTGGGGGAGTTGCTCCGAGAGGAACGGCTCTCGGGAGAGCGCTTCCGCTTTTTGCTGAGCCGGACTGAGAAGCGGGAGAAGGCGGCCGGTTAAAAAAGCCGGGGAGGGGAAGGCCGTGGCGGTTTTGCCTGAGGAAGAGATCGGACGGCTCCTGCTGGCCGCAGGCCACCGCCTGGCGGTGGCCGAATCCTGCACCGGAGGGTTCATCGCCCATCGCCTGACTAACGTTCCCGGTAGCTCCCGGTACTTCGACCGGGGGTTGGTCACTTACAGCGAGCGGTCGAAGCAGGAAGAGCTGCAGGTGCCTGCAGAGCTGCTGAGAGAGCGGGGAGCCGTCAGCCTGGAGGTAGCTCAGGCCATGGCGGCAGGAGTGCGGAGGGCGGCCGGCGTAGAGGTGGCCCTGGCCACCACCGGCTTGGCGGGCCCGGAAGGAGACGAGCGGGGGCACCCGGTGGGTTTGGTTTACGTGGCCATCTCCGGCCCGGGAGGGGAAGAAGTCTACGCGCTGCACCTGGAGAACCGGGGCCGGGTCTACCTTAAGGCCCTGGCTGCCTACTACGCCCTGTGTCTTCTCCAGAACTACCTGGAGGCCTACTCCAAAGACGAAAAGGGCAGAAATCGAGTGGAGGGATAGGCGATCAAGCTAGAGCAAGCGCATCTCTCCTCGCCGCAGCAGGCATCTTGCGTTCGGCCCCTCCTGCGGCGGGGTTTGCGGGCCCTGGCGGTGGGGCTCTTTTCGGCCGGGCTGGCCCTCCTGGGCGTAGCCCTGGCGGGTCGCCAGGCGATTGAAGTGGGTCCGGTGGAGGCGGAGGTGCGGGTCGTGCCGCTCTCCCGTGGTGAAACGGTGCTCATCCTCCCGCCGCTGGGCGAGATCGCCGCCCCCACCCACAGGGCACCTCTCCGGCTGGAAGTAACCCTGCGCAACCTGGACTTTTCCGCGTTGGAGGTGGCGGCCAACGGCTGGAGCTCCTCCCGGCAAGTGATTGAGGAGTTGGAGCCCGAAGCTCGGGCCGCCCTTTTCCTCTTGCTCCGGCGCCTTTTCTTAGTGGCGGCCGCGGGTGGGGCTTTGGGGGGGCTGTGGCTCACCAGGCGGTGGAAGGGTCTGGCGGCCGGGGCCCTGGCTGGCCTGGCGGTTGTGGGCGCCTTGGTGGTCCCGGCGTACCTCACCTACGACCTGCAAGCCTTCAGCCATCCGCGCTACCGCGGGGCCCTGGAGGCGGCACCCTGGATGATCTCCCTGGCTCAACGCAGCTTGCGGCAGGTGGACGACCTGGGGAGGCAGCTGCGCCTTCTGGGGAACAACCTGACCGCCCTCTTTGAGCGCGCCAATCGCCTGGGGGCACTGGGGGCGGTCCCGGGAGACCTGCGGATCTTGCACGTCTCCGATATCCACAACAACCCCGCGGCCTTGCAGTTGGTCGCTCAAGTAGTGCAGAATTTTGGCGCGGACGCCGTCATCGATACGGGCGACCTGACCGACTTTGGCACGGCCCTGGAGGCCGAGTTGCCCCAAAAGATCAGAGATTTAGGGGTCCCG
>JASBVW010000054.1 GCA_029961005.1 Bacillota bacterium | reverse complement strand
GAGTGGTGCAAAAGGTGCGCCGCCTTTTGGCGGAACGGGGCCTGCTCGCCGCCGGCCCGGGGGGGAGGCACCTCTTCTTCACCAGCGGGGACGGGGAGGCTTTCCGCCGGCAGGCGGCTCCGCTGTTGGGTAAAGAGGTGGCGGAGTGCCAGGAGGTGGACGCGGGGCAGGAGCCGTGGGCGGTGCGCCCGGCCCAGGAAAGGGTGCCCCGTTGAGGTGAGGGGTGAGCGGGGCCGGCGCGGCCCGGTTGGCCCTGGAGGCGCAGGGGAAGGGAGAGGAAGTGGGTTTGCTTACGGAGGTTGATCTAAGGGGAAAGAAAGTGGCGGTGGTGGGGCTGGGGATCAGCAACCTGGCCCTGATCCGTTTCCTGCGCGCCCGGGGGGTGAAGGTGACCGGTTGCGACTCTAAAGATGCGGCTGCCCTGGGCGAGGAAAGGCTTCAGACTCTGCGCCGGTTGGGCGTGGAGGAGCTGCACCTGGGGGCCGGGTATCTGGACGGCCTCGAGGAGTATGAGGTCATCTTTCTCACGCCGGGCATGCGCAAGGACCTGCCGGCCATTCTCGAGGCGCGGCGGCGCGGCGCCGTAATCACCAGCGAGATGCAGCTCTTCTTCCAATGTTGCCGCGCCAGGATCGTGGGCATCACGGGGAGCAGCGGCAAGACCACCACCACCTCCCTGGTGGGGGAGATCCTGCGCCGGGCAGGGGAGCGGGTCTGGGTGGGGGGGAATATCGGCCAGCCCCTGATCGAGCGGGTGGAGGAGATTGCGCCGCAGGACGCGGTGATCCTGGAACTGAGCAGCTTTCAGCTGCAGGAACTGGAGCGCAGCCCGCAGATCGGGGTGGTGACCAACGTGACCCCCAACCACCTGGACCAGCACCGGTCCATGGAGGAGTACATCCAGGCCAAGGAGAATATCATCCGCCACCAAGGCCCCGGCGATTGGGCCGTTCTCAACCTGGACAACCCCATCACCCGCCAAATGGCCGAGCGGGCGGGCGGCCAGGTGGTCTTCTTCAGCCGCACTCAGCTGCCGGACCGCGGAGCCGGCCTGGCGGGGGAGGACCTGGTCTGGCGCTGGGCGGGGCAGAGCCAGCGGGTGATGGGGCGCTCCGAGATCCGGCTGCGGGGCGAGCACAACGTGGAGAACGTACTGGCCGCCCTGGCGGCAGCCCGCCTCTGGGGTGCACCGGCGGAGGCCGTGCGGGAGGCGGTGGCAGAGTTCAAAGGGGTGCCGCACCGGCTGGAGCTGGTGCGGGAGAGGGCCGGGGTGCGCTACTACAACGACTCCATCGCTACCTCTCCCGCCCGGGCCTTGGCGGGGTTGCGTTCCTTCACCGAGCCCGTGGTGCTCATCGCGGGCGGATACGACAAGCACCTGCCCTTTGACGAGCTGGCGGAAGAGGTGGTGCGGCGCGTCAAGGCGCTGGTCCTGGTGGGAGCGGCCGCCCCCCTGATCGAGGCCGCGGTGCACCGGGCGGAGGAGAGGCTGGGGCGCCGGGTGCCCCTCCGGCGCTGCACCACCTTTGAAGAGGCGGTGCGGGCGGCGGCGGAGGAGGCGGAGGCGGGGGACGTGGTGTTGCTCTCGCCGGCCTGCGCCAGCTACGACCTCTTCCCCAACTTCGAGCGCCGGGGGGAGCGGTTTCGGGAGCTGGTGCAGGGGCTGTAAGGGCGCCACTCAGAGCTGCCAAGCCCGGAAGGGTACCGGGACCAGGATGGGGCGGGGCGGTGGGTGAACTCGTTTAGAGGAGGCGAGGGGATGGCACGTCCGGACGGCAGGCGACCCGATCAGTTGAGGCCGGTGCGCATTGAGCGCCGCTACCTGATGCACGCCGAGGGATCGGTGTTAATCGAGGTGGGTTCCACGCGGGTGATCTGCGCCGCCACGGTGGAGGACAAGGTGCCGCCCTTTTTGCGCGGCACCGGCCGGGGGTGGATCACGGCGGAGTACGCCATGCTTCCCCGAGCCACGCCGGTGCGCAACGTGCGCGAGGTGGCCAAGGGACGGCCCAGCGGGCGCAGCCAGGAGATCCAGCGGCTGGTGGGGCGGTCCCTCCGCTCGGTGGTGGACCTGGCGGCCTTGGGGGAGCGGACCATCTGGCTAGACTGCGACGTCATCCAGGCCGACGGGGGTACGCGCACCGCTTCCGTCACCGGGGCCTTTGTGGCCCTGGTGGACGCCCTCCTGGGCCTGCGGGAGGCGGCGGGATGGGAGACCTTGCCGGTGGTGGATTTCCTGGCGGCCACCAGCGTAGGGATCATAAACGGGGAGCCGCTTTTAGACTTGAGCTTTGCCGAGGACTCCCAGGCCCAGGTAGATTTGAATCTGGTCTTGACCGGCAGCGGCCGGCTGGTAGAGATTCAGGGCACGGCCGAACAGGCGCCCTTTACGGAGGAGGAGCTGGGGCAGCTTTTGGCTTTGGGCAAGAAAGGGGTCCGGGAGCTGGTGGAGATCCAGCGCCTGGCCTTGGGCGAGGCGGCCAGCCTGGTGGGGGGATGGAAGAAGAGCGGTGATTTTAGTGCTGGCGACGAGGAATGAGCACAAAGTGAGGGAGATCCGGCAGGTCCTGGGGGACTTGCCGGTGACCATTCTTTCGGCGCGGGATTTCCCCTCGTTGCCCCCGATTGAGGAGCGGGGGAGGACCTTCCAGGAAAATGCCCTGCACAAGGCCCGCACCGTGGCGGAGCACACCGGCCACCTGGCCCTGGCGGACGATTCGGGCCTGGAGGTGGATGCCCTGGGCGGGCAGCCGGGGGTCTTTTCGGCCCGCTTCGCGGGGGAGGGGGCCACCGACCGCGAGAACAACGAAAAGCTCCTGCGGCTCCTGGCTGCTTGCCCGGAGGAGGCCCGGACGGCCCGGTTCCGGTGCGTGCTGGCCCTGGCCGACCCGGCGGGTTGGGCCGACTGGGTGGAGGGGGTCTGCGAGGGCCGGATAGGGTATGAGGAGCGGGGAAGCGGCGGGTTTGGCTACGATCCTCTTTTTATCGTGGCCGGGCTGGGCAAGACCATGGCGGAGCTCTCGCCGGAGGAGAAGAACGCGGTGAGCCACCGCGGCCAGGCCCTGCGCGCCGCCCGGGCGCGCTGGGGGTGGATCCTGAGCCGTTGACAGCCCGAGAGAGGGCGTGCTATCATGAAAGCGGTCGCGGGGCGTGGCGCAGCTTGGTAGCGCATCTGCTTTGGGAGCAGAGGGTCGGAGGTTCAAATCCTCTCGCCCCGACCATTTTTCCAGCTTATTCTTTGCGCGCCTGTAGCTCAGGGGACAGAGCAGCGGACTTCTAATCCGTCGGTCGGGGGTTCGATTCCCTCCAGGCGCGCCAGGTGTAGAGCGGGTTCCGGGAAGTGGGACCCGCCGTTTTGTTTTCTGAATCATTTGCCCCCTCAGTTTGACCGTAGTTGTCACCTTTTTCTGGTACTATAAACTCAAATCCACAAAGAGGGAGGTTGAGGTGGTTTATGAAGAGAGTGCTGGTTATGTTGCTGGTGGCGGCGGTGTTCGTCGGCCAGGCCTCTCCGGCTTGGGCGGGGGACAGCTTTGCCGACGGACTGCTGGATGGACAGGCAGCGGCTGATACCACCTACAGCGCGGTGGGCCACGGCATAGGAGGCTTTGCCGGGGGATTCCTTTTCGGACTTATCGGAGGAGGAGTGGCTGTGGGGATCAGTGCCGCCATGTCCCCTACGCCTCCGCCTGAGGTATTGGCCACCCTGGAGGGGAAGTCGGGGGAATACAAACAGGGTTTCCTCCAGGGCTATCAGCAGAGGGCGAAGTCGAAGCAGTTGGTCGCCTCGGCGACGGGAGCCGGCCTGGGGGTCCTGTGTGCGGTGATTGTCGTCTCCTCCGCTAATAGGTCGGCTGCTTCCGGCCAGATGGCCCCTGCGCAAGCTCTGCCTCTGCTGGCGGGCAGCGTGAGCTTTTAAACTGACCCGCCGGCGGGATTTCGCAGGCGAGGCCGTCCGGTCTCTTCCCCGGAGGCTGCCGCGCAAGGCGGCCTCCGGTTTTGTTCACCTGCTGGTCAGCCGGAACAAAAAAGAAAGCATATTAACTATCACGAACAGAGATAAAAGCAATCAACGCAAAGTTGAATATCCTTGCTCTCTCGTTCTTACTGCTCTACGAAGACCTCCCTGTAGCGCCGGTAAGCTTCCAGCAGGGCCTGAACGCAGCGCGGATCCAGTTGCGTCCCCGCCACCCGCTGGATCTCCTGGAGGGCCTCTTCTGGGGAGCGCTTCTTCCGGTAGGGCCGGTCGCTGGTGATGGCGTCGTAGGTGTCGGCCACGGCGATGATGCGGCCCAGAAGGTCGATCTCTTTTTCCCGCTTGCCGGAGGGGTATCCCCGCCCGTCCAGGCGCTCGTGGTGATCCAGCACGGCCCGGATGACCTCTGGCAGCCCCAGAGGATCCACAATGCGGGCGCTGTGCTGGGGGTGCTGCCGGATCGTCTCCCATTCTTTCTCCGTCAGCGGCTTCTTCTTGGCCAGGATGCGGTCGGGGATGTTGATCTTGCCGATGTCGTGGAGGAGGGCGGCCAACCTCAGGTGCTTCAGCTCTTCTTCCGAGAGGCGCAGGGCGCGGCCGATGGCTTCGGCGTAGGCCTTAACCCGGGAGGAGTGCCCCCGGGTATAGGGATCGTGGGCGTCAATGGCCTCCGTCAGGGAGGAGAGGCAGCTGTTCATTAGCCCTTGCAGCTGGCGGTACGGCTTGAGAACCGTAGAGAAGACCAGGGCAGCGAAGAGGCACCCGTAGGCTCCCAGCTTTAGGAGATGGGATACCAGGGAGTAGAGGTCGTAGGTAGAGGTGCTGGGGAGCAGGAAGAACTGACTTAAGACCAGAAGATCGAGCCCCGCCGTAAAGTACCGCACGTGTGCCTCCGGCGGCCTCTTTCTTTGCGCCGAGATGAGAAGGGAAGCCGCAGCGGTCAAGAAGGTAGGAATGAGCACGTAGACGTATTTGGCCGCGGTGGGCAGCCGCTGCGGGGAGCGCAGGGCGGGAAAGGACCAGTGGGCGTAGAGGACCAAGATAGCCACGAGGAGGGTTCCCGCCAGCAACCCCAGTCGCAGGCGGCGGGAGGGGGCGCGGGGCCAGCTCTCGCTCACCAGGAGGAGGGCGTCGATCAAAAAGGCCAGGCCGGTGATGGCGCGCGCGGCGATCCAAAACCAGAGGTTGGCCTCGGGGGAGAAGAGGGGCGATCCCCCGGCGGACGCCGGCAGGCTGACGGCGTGCAGAAACTCCAGGACCCCTACGGCCAGCAGGGTAGGCCCCAGCCAGTGGGTAAAGGTGGGGGCGTAGTCCAGCCAGACGAAGAGGTTGAAGGCGGAGGCGGAGCAGATCATGACCACGAGGGCGGCGATCAGGTTGTGCACGGGCAACCACCAAGTCGGGGAGAGGAGCGGTTGGGAGAGGAACGGGAAGAGCAGCCAGGCCAGCGCTCCCCAGGTCAGGTACAGGACCAGCGAAGCCCACGCCCTACGACTCATAACGATTCCTCCTTTTATTCCCTTGTTTTAATTGTCGCACAGAAAAGGTAAGGCAGTGAAGGAGGAATTAAGGTTGCCGCGCGAAAGGGCAGCGGAAAAATAGAGTTTGGCGGTCGAAAAAAACAGATTGCCGCGTCCACTCGCGAAAAAATCTCACCGAAGAGGGGTGGATCCGCCCGTAGAAGTGGACGGTGGCCCGCAGATTGCGGTTACTTGCGCCAGAGCTTCCTCCTGTGGTATAATCGGGTCGGCATGAGATGCGGTGGGCGTAGCTCAATTGGCTAGAGCGCCAGACTGTGGATCTGGAGGTCGTGGGTTCGAGGCCCATCGTCCACCCCAAGAGTGTGGCGGGTTTCCCGGAAGCGGGGACCCGATTTTTATCTGGGCGGGGGGAGAGGTCGTGAAGAAGAGGGCGGGGGAGCGGCGGATCTCGGCGGTGATTGTAGTGGGGTTGTGCGTAGGAGCGGCCCTGGCCTGGTATCTGCGCCCGGCTTCGCCCTCCCGGCCGGCGGGGAGCGCCTCAATTCCAGCGCCTACAGCCCCGGCCTCTTCTCCGGGGGTGCGGCCGGAGCCCGCGGAGGGCGGGCGGGGTGCGCAGCCGGCGGAGCAAGGGCGGTCGTCTCCCCGGCGCGCACCCCTGCCCGGACCGGCGGTGCCTCCGCCCTCCCCGCCCGGCCGGGCGCCCGAAGGGGCAGACCTGGCCGAAGGTGAGCGGATGAAGCCCACCGACCGGGGCCGCATCTACCTGGTGCGGCTGGACCCCGCCAGCGGGCGGGAGGTCCTGGTGCCCGTCTGGCGCGCCCTTCCGGCTACTTCCGACCGCACCGTCTACCTTTCCCGCTTGGTGCGCGAGCTCCTCAAGGGGCCGACGGCGGAGGAGCAGAGCCGCGGGTTGTACAGCCCCATCCCCCCGGGGGCGCGCCTGCGAGGGGTGGAGGTGCGGGGAGAGGTGGCCTACCTGGACTTCAACCCGCAGATTCAACCTGCGGGCGGTTCCGCCTGGGTGGAAGTGCTGCTGGATGCCCTCACTTACACGGCCACAGAGGTCCCGGGGGTGCGCCGGGTGGTCCTCCAGGTGAACGGAGAGCAGGTGGGGACGGCTGAACACCCGTTCTCCAGCGAAGGGGCGCTCTTTGACGCTTTAGAGCGCTCCGAGGCCGCAACGCCGGTTTTGGCGGAACCCTGACCGGCGCAAGGCCGCCACGGGCCCTGGTCCCCGCAGAGTGGGATCTTCTAGGGGAGGGAATACTAGAGGGCTGGAAGGCCGGGCCAGGAGGTGAAAGCCATGCCGGAGAACGCAGAGGAGAGCTTCAAGTGCTGCCGGTGCGGGACGATGTTCGGACGCGAAGGGCGCTACAGCGCGCGCTGCCCTGTCTGCGGGCATGAGTGCACGCCCGATCACTGCCGGGTCGTCGTGGCGTCAAACGAGGAATACTAGGTGCGGCAGGGGTTGCCCCGCCGGGGGCGAATGTGGTACCATAATCTTTGCAGGAGCCAGTCTTCTGCGGCCTTGCGGGCGTGGCGGAACCGGCAGACGCGCCAGACTTAGGATCTGGTGGGGCAACCCGTGGGAGTTCAAGTCTCCCCGCCCGCACCAAGCCAGAACCCCGCCCCTCCCGCGTTCAATTGTAGACAAGCCCCGAGGGGCGGTGAATCTTTCCTCCCTCCCGGGTCGGAGGCGGGGGGAGGGAAAGGATTTGCCGGCCTTCCCGCCGAAATAAACCACGGCTACAACAAACCGGCCTCGCGGGCATAGATTATGGTGCAGGAGGAGCATAGATGCAGGCCACCGTGGCCAAACTAGACAAAAATCGCGTCCAATTGCAGGTGGAAGTAGCATCCGAGGAGGTCGACCAGGCGCTGGTCGAGGCTTCCCGCCGGCTGGCCCAGCGCGTTTCCATCCCCGGGTTCAGGCGGGGAAAAGTTCCTCGTGCCGTTCTGGAGCGGCATTTGGGGAAGAAGCCGGTCTACGAGGAAGCAGTCGAGATCCTATTTCCCAGGGCGTACCATCAAGCAGTTTTGGAAAAAGAGCTGGAGCCCATTGACCAGCCAGAGCTGGAGCTGATCCAGCTGGAAGAGGGGAAGCCTTTTATCTTCCGGGTGACGGTGGCGGTCAAGCCGGAGGTCAAGCTCGGGCAGTACAAGGGGTTGAAGGCGGTCAAGCACGTTCGCCCGGTGACGGACCAGGACGTGGAAAGAGTCCTGGTCCAGCTGCAGGAGCGGCAAGCGGAGCTGGCCTCCGTGGAAAGGGAAGAGGTGCAAAAAGGGGACTTCGTCCTCTTGGACTTCGACGGTTTCCTGGACGGGAAACCGTTTAAAGGCGGGGCAGGGCGGGCGGTTCTGCTGGAAGTCGGGAGCGGCCGGTTTATCCCGGGCTTTGAGGAACAGTTGATCGGGGCCGTCCGGGGGAAAGAGCGCGAGGTGACG
>JASBVW010000053.1 GCA_029961005.1 Bacillota bacterium | reverse complement strand
AGACCTCCGCTGCCCTGGGTTTTGGTTTTCGCTGCGGTTTTTTGGGCCTTTTGCACATGGAGATCGTCCAGGAGCGGCTGGAGCGGGAGTACGGTCTGAACCTGATCGCCACTGCTCCCAGCGTCAACTACCAGGTGCGGACGAGAAGGGGTGAGGTGCTGGAGGTGCGCAACCCCGCCGATCTGCCCCCGCCGGGGGAGGTGGCCTCCATCGCGGAGCCTTACGTCAGGGCTTCTATTATCTCCCCCCAGGAGTTCATCGGGCCCCTGATGGACCTGTGCCAGGAGAGGCGGGGCGTCTACCTGACCATGGAGTACCTGGACCAGAAGCGGGTTTTGCTCCGGTACGAGTTGCCCTTGGGCGAGATCCTTTTGGACTTCTTTGATAAGTTGAAGTCCCGCAGCAAGGGCTACGCTTCTCTGGATTACGAGTACATCGGACACCGGGAGTCGGACTTGGTGAAGCTGGACTTGCTGCTGAACGGCCGCCCGGTAGATGCCCTCTCCTGCATCATTCACCGGGAAAAGGCCTATGCCCGGGGGCGGCAACTGGCGGAGAAACTCAAGGAGGTCATCCCTCGGCAGCTCTTTGAGGTGCCCATTCAGGTGGCCATCGGCGGGCGGGTCATTGCCCGAGAGACCGTTCGCGCGCTGCGCAAAGACGTGTTGGCCAAGTGTTACGGCGGAGACGTGACGCGCAAGCGCAAGCTCCTGGAGAAACAAAAAGAAGGGAAGAAGAGGATGAAGGCCCTGGGAAACGTGGAAGTTCCCCAGGAGGCCTTTATGGCCGTGTTGAGGATCGACTGAGCCATGGGCGGAGCAAAAAAGGCGATCGGCTTGTACGTGCACCTGCCCTTTTGCCTCCACCGCTGCCGCTATTGCGACTTTGTCTCCTTGGACGTGGCCCGCTGGCGGGCGGAGGAAAGGAGGCGGCTGTGGACCAGGTACGTGGAGGCGGTGGTGCGGGAGGCCGGCTGGTATGCCCGGCGCTCTCCGGAGTGGGAGGTGGAGTCGGTCTACCTGGGTGGGGGCACCCCCACCCTTCTTCCCCTCGACCTCTTTGAGCGCCTCCTGGGCGCTCTGCGCTCCTTTTGGCCCTGGCGGGAGGACGTAGAGGTGACGGTGGAGGCCAACCCGGGCACGCTCTCTCAGCGGAAACTGGCCGGCCTGCGCCGGCTGGGCGTGAACCGGCTGAGCCTGGGGGCCCAGTCCTTGGAGGACGGACTGCTTCGCTTTTTAGGGCGGCGCCACAGCGCGGCGCAGGTAAAAGAAGCAGTGGCGCTGGCGCGGGCGGCCGGCTGGACTAACCTTTCTTTGGACCTTATCTTTGCTGTACCCGGGCAGACGCTGAAAAGCTGGCAGAGAACCCTGGAGGAGGCGGTGGCTTTAGAGCCGGAGCATCTTTCCCTCTATAGCCTCTCCCTCGAAGCGGGGACGGAGCTGGGTCGTCTGCTCCGGGAGAAGAAGATCGCCCCCTGCCCCGACGACCTGGACGCCGAGATGTACCGCTGGGCGGTGGTCTACCTGGCCGGCCGGGGCTATCGCCGCTATGAGATCTCCAACTTCGCCCGGCCCGGACGGGAAGCCCGTCATAATTTGCGCTACTGGAAAAACGAGGAGTACCTGGGCCTGGGAGCGGGAGCGTGGGGCTATCTGGACGGCACCCGCTACGGAAATGCCCGCCGCCTGCCGGATTACCTGGCCCGCCTGGAGGGGGCGGGCCGCCCTGCGGCAGAGCCCCCGCTCCTGGACCGGGGAAGGCCGCAGCTCTCCCCTGCGGTTGTGGAGAGGGAGTGCCTGGTCGGCGCGAGGCGTTGGTGGGAGGGCGCCATCCTCTCACTCCGCTTGGCGGAGGGCATTGCCCGCCCGCTCTTTCGGGAGCGCTACGGCGTCGACGTGGTGGAGGAAGAGCCGGAGGCGGTGCAGGAGCTGGTGCAGTGCGGGCTGCTGGAAGTGACGCCGGAGTGGATTCGCCTCTCTGACCGCGGCTTCCTCCTGGCCAACCAGGTCTTCTGCCGGCTCCTTCCCGGCTAGGCCTCTCTGCTTGGAGCGCCTTGACAAAGGAGGGAGGCCGGTGATATGTTAATAATGTATTTTAGCACTCGAATCATGAGAGTGCTAAAGGAAGGGGAACCTGGGGAAACCTGGCCCCGGCCGGTAGAGAGGTGATACCGGTATGGCGGTGCTGGATGAGCGCAAGCAGCAGATTCTGCGGGCGGTAACCGATGACTACATCTCGACGGCGGAGCCGGTAGGCTCCCGGACGATTGCCCGCCGCTACAATCTGGGGCTCAGCCCGGCCACTATCCGCAACGAAATGGCTGACCTGGAAGAGGCCGGTTACCTGCAGCAACCCCATACTTCGGCGGGCCGCATCCCGTCCGAAAAAGGCTACCGCTTCTATGTGGATGAGCTCCTCATCCCTGCGGACCTGGACGAGTTCGAGGCCGAAATAATTCGCCGGCACCTGCGCCAGCGTCCCCATGAGCTCATGGCCTTGATTCACCAGGCCACCCGCCTTTTGGGGGAGTTGACCAGTTACACCACCATCGTTTTAGGCCCGGTAGTGGAACGCCAAGTGATCAAGCACCTGAGCCTGGTGGGGGTGAGGCCGCTCACCGTGCTGGCGCTGCTGGTCATAGACCCGGGATTTATCCGGAGCCGGTTGGTGGAGGTGGAAGAGCCGCTGGAGAAGGAGGCCCTCACTTCCCTCTCGGAGGCTTTGACTGCCCGCCTGCGCGGTGCGATCCTGGGCGAGATCGGCCGGAATCTTTTATCGGAGGTGCGGGAGCTCATTCCTAATCGCACCTTGGCGGAGGAGGTGCTCCATCTCCTGGAGCCGGCCCCCCAAGGGGCGGAGAACGTGTACGTGGAAGGGGTCTTGCGCCTCCTCACCCAGCCGGAGTTCAGAGACGTGGAAAAGGCGCGTCCGCTGCTGGCGGCGCTGGAGGCTAAAGAGACCCTGACCGGCTCTCTCTACGGGCTCCTCTCCGGGGAGGGAAAGATCACCGTCCGCATTGGCCAAGAGAACCCGCAACAGGCTTTCAGGGAGTGCAGCCTGGTGGCGGCCACCTACGGCTGCGGCGGAAGGGTAATGGGCATCCTGGGCGTCTTCGGCCCCATGCGCATGGACTATGGGCGCGCCATCTCGACCCTCCGTTACTTGGCCGAGGAATTGACTGAAACCCTGAGCGAACTGGGAGGGGAGTAAAGGTGGAGGAGATCGTCTCGCCGGAAGAGAAGCGGCCGGCCGAGGAAGGCGAGCCCCGGCCGGATTCGCCTCTAGAGGAAGAGGAAGAAGAGCAAGGGCGGATCCAGGCCCTGGAGAAGGAAAAAGAGGAACTCTGGGCGCGGTATATCAGGCTGCAGGCCGATTTCGAGAATTACCGCAAGCGGGCGCAAAAAGAGCGTTGGGAGCTCATCGCCTCGGCCAACGAGGAGCTGATCCGGAAGCTCTTGCCCGTGTTGGATCATTTGGAACTGGCGCTCGCTGCCCCTGGCTCGGAGGGAGAGATCAAGAAAGGGGTGGCCATGACGCTGGAGCAGTTGAAGGGCATTCTGGCCGAAGAGGGCCTGAAACCCATTACTGCCGTGGGCCAGCCCTTCGATCCCTTTTTGCACGAGGCCCTCACCCAGGTTTATCTCCCTGAGACGCCTGCCGGCACGGTCGTGGAGGAGCTGCGCCGGGGCTACAGGTTTCGCGAGCGCGTCCTTCGCCCCAGCCTGGTGAAGGTGGCGGGGCCACCCCCGCCCGAGGGCGCAGTTCAGGATGCTGAGGCGAAGAATGACAATGGAGGGAGTAAAGAATGAGTAAAGTTGTAGGCATCGACCTTGGCACGACCAACTCGGTGGTGGCCGTCCTGGAGGGAGGGGAACCGGTGGTCATCCCCAACGCTGAAGGGAGCCGCCTCACCCCTTCCGTGGTTGCCTTTACCAAGGACGGGCAGCGCCTGGTAGGGCAAGTGGCCAAGCGCCAGGCCATCACTAACCCGGAGCGAACGGTCATCTCGATCAAACGCAAGATGGGCAGCGACTACAAGGTCACCATCGATGGCCGTTCCTACACCCCCCAGGAGATCTCGGCCATGATCTTGCAGAAGCTGAAAGCCGATGCCGAGGCCTATCTGGGGGAGAAGGTGACCAAGGCCGTCATTACGGTCCCGGCCTACTTTACCGATGCTCAGCGCCAGGCCACCAAGGACGCGGGGACCATCGCCGGCCTGGAGGTGCTCCGGATCATCAACGAACCTACGGCGGCGGCCTTGGCTTACGGGTTGGACAAAGAGGAGACGCAGACCATCCTGGTCTTTGACCTGGGCGGCGGCACCTTCGACGTCTCCATCCTGGAGATCGGAGAAGGGGTCTTCCAGGTCAAGGCTACCAGCGGCAATAACCATCTGGGCGGCGACGACTTCGACGAGCGCATCATCAACTACGTGGCGGAGGAGTTTAAGAAAGAGCATGGCATTGATCTGCGGCAGGACCGCATGGCCCTGCAGCGCTTGAAAGAGGCGGCCGAGAAGGCGAAGATAGAATTGTCGGGGCTGACGAGCACTACCATCAGCCTGCCCTTCATCACGGCTGATCAAAGCGGCCCCAAGCACCTGGAGATGACCCTGACCAGGGCCAAGTTCGAAGAGCTGACGGCGGATTTGGTCGAGGCCACTATGGGCCCCACCAGGCAGGCCTTGGCCGATGCGGGCCTGCAGCCCCACCAGATCGATAAAGTGATCCTGGTGGGCGGCTCCACCCGCATCCCTAAGGTGCAGGAGATGATCAGGAACCTCTTTGGCAAAGAGCCGTTTAAAGGGATCAACCCCGACGAAGTGGTGGCGGTGGGGGCGGCTATTCAGGCCGGCGTGCTGGCGGGAGAGGTCAAGGACGTGGTACTTCTCGATGTGACGCCGCTCTCGCTGGGCCTGGAGACCTTGGGCGGCGTCTTCACTAAGCTGATCGAGCGCAATACCACCATTCCCACCAGCAAGAAGCAGATCTTTACCACCGCGGCAGATAATCAGACCACGGTGGAGATCCACGTCCTGCAGGGAGAGCGGGCCATGGCCAAGGACAACGTCACCCTGGGCCGTTTCCAGTTGACCGGCATTCCGCCGGCGCCCCGCGGCGTGCCGCAGATTGAGGTCACCTTTGACGTGGACGTCAACGGCATCGTCCACGTGAGCGCCAAGGACCTGGGGACGGGTAAAGAACAGAAGATCACCGTCACTGCCCGCAGCGGCAATTTGACCGAGGAGGACATCAAGCGACTGGTCAGGGAGGCAGAGCTGCACGCGGAAGAGGACCGGCGCCTGAGGGAAGAGGCGGAGATCAGAAACAACGCCGACAGCCTGGTTTACAGCGCGGAGAGGACCCTGCGCGAGCTGGGCGACAAGGCAGACCGGGAGCTGGCCGAGAAGGTGCGCCGGGCCAAAGACGAGTTGGCGGCGGCCTTGCAGGGCCGGGACATTGCCGCCCTCAAGGCCAAGACCGAGGCCTTGACGGCTGCCCTCCACGAGTTGACGGCCAAGGTCTACGCCCAGACGGGGCACTTCGCCGGCGCCCAGGGAGCGGGCCAGGAGAGAGGCCGCTCCGTGGATGCGGACTACCGGGTAGTGGACGAAAAGGAGCAAAAAGGGGCGTAAAGGGAGAAGCCTCGGAAGGCGGTGTAGAGGTTGCCCAAGAGGGACTATTATGAGGTCCTGGGTGTTTCCCGGGACGCGTCGCCGGAAGAGATCAAAAAGGCTTACCGCCGCCTGGCTCGCCAGCTCCATCCGGATGTCAACAAGTCTGACCCCAACGCGGCCGAAAAGTTTAAGGAGCTGAACGAAGCCTACCAGGTCCTGAGCGATCCCGAGGCGCGGGCCAAATACGACCGGTTCGGGCCGGAGTCTTTTGAGCAGGGCGGATTTGCGCCGGGCGCCGGGGGCTTTGGCCCGTTCGGCGATTTCGGCGACTTGGGCGACCTCTTTGATTTGTTCTTCGGCACCCGGACTGCCGGACGCGCCCAGCGGGGGCCCGTCCCCGGCGCCGACTTGCGCTACGACCTCTCCGTGACCCTGGAAGAGGTGGCCCGGGGAGGGGAGAGGGAGATTGAGGTGCCGCGGGCCGAGACCTGCGAGCGCTGCCGCGGGAGCGGAGCGGAGCCGGGGACGGCTCCGCGCACCTGCGGCCGCTGCGGCGGCCGGGGAGAGGTCCAGTTCGCCCAGTCTACCGGCTTTGGCCGCTTTGTCTCCGTGCGGACCTGTGAGGTCTGCCAAGGCGAGGGCACGGTCATTGAAACCCCCTGCCGCCAGTGCCGGGGGGAAGGGGTGGTGCGCAAAGTGCGGCGCTTGAAGGTGACCATCCCGCCGGGCGTCGAGGACGGCACGCGCCTGCGCATCGCCGGAGGAGGGGAGGCGGGCCGGCGGGGTGGGCCGCCGGGCGACCTGTACCTCTATGTCACCGTGCGCCCCCATCCCATCTTTCAGCGCCAGGGCAATGACGTGCTGTGTGAGATACCCATCTCCTTTACCCAGGCGGCTTTGGGCGGTGTGCTGGAGGTGCCCACCCTGGATGGCCGGGCGGAACTGCGCATCCCGGAAGGGACGCAGACGGGCACGGTCTTCCGCCTCCGCGGAAAAGGGCTGCCCGGGTTGCACGGGCGCGGCCGGGGCGATCAGCAAGTGCGCGTGCGGGTGGTGACGCCTACCCACCTCTCCCCGCGCCAAAAGGAGCTGCTCCGCCAGCTGGAGGCGGAAGGGGAGGGCAAAGACTTTTTAGGAAAGATGAAGGATGCCCTCGGACGCCACTAAAAGGCCCCATTTTTTGCTGCAACCCTCTGAGCTGGCAGAAGAAGGGGCCCCGGCTGAGGTTCTCCTGACCGGGGCAGATGCACACCACATTCATCGGGTGTTGCGGCTGCGGCCGGGGGAGGAGATCGAAGTTTCCTGTCAGGGCCGGACCTACGTGGTCCGGCTTACCCGGACCAGCCCTGCGGCCGTGCAGGGCCGCGTGGTCGCACAGGTCAAGGAAAGGCGCGAGCCGCGGGCGCGGGTTATCCTGGCGCAGGCCCTCCTGAAGGGAGAGAAGATGGAGTGGGTGATCCAGAAGGGGACTGAGCTGGGGGTCAAAGGGTTTATCGCCCTGGAGGCCAGGCGGGCGGTGGTCCAACTCGCGCCGGAAAAGGCCGCCCAGCGCAGGGAGAGGTGGCAGCGCATCGCCCGGGAAGCGGCTCAGCAGTGCGGGCGCCCCCTGGTCCCGTTCGTCGCCGGCCCTCTTCCGCTCCAGCAAGTGATAGAAAGCGCGGATTACGCCCCGTGCCTGAAGCTTTTGGCCTGGGAGGGGGAGGAAGAAGTCCCGCTGCACCGGGCCTTGGCGGGAGGAGGGCCGGAGGCAGGGGTAGTGGTCTTCATCGGACCGGAGGGCGGCTTTACGGTTGAAGAGGTGAACGCGGCCCGCAGGGCCGGTGCGCAACCGGTCTCCCTGGGGCCGCGCATTCTGCGGGCGGAAACTGCCGCGCTGGCGGCGGTCACCGCCGTCCTCTACTCCTGTGGCGAACTGGGTTGACGGCCCGGCTCCGGGGGAGCAATCACCCGCAAGCCCGCCGGCTTGATGGTCACGTCGAGGGAGCCGGTGCCGTTAATTTCGCCGTCGAAGAGCCTGGGCATGGGCCGGTCGACTTGCACCCGGGCGCGCTGGGCCCGGTAAAACGCAAGGGCCGGGTGCGCGGTGTGCCCGCCCCAATAGACGCGGGGTAAGGTGGTGAGCAGGTCGAGGCGCCCGATCCGGCCGATGATCACCACGTCCAGGAGGCCATCGTCTGGAACGGCTTGGGGGGCGATCATCAGCCCGCCTCCGGTGAAGCGGGTGTTCAGGATAAAGACGCCCGAGGCTTCGCCGGCGAAGACCTCCTTTCCGTCCAGCTCCAAGCGAACGGGGAAGCTCTTCAGGCGGCTGATGGCCAGGATGACCCCGGTAAAGAAAGCCGCCGAGCCGCGGAAGAAGGACTCCCCCTTGTTCACCAGTTCGGCCACGTCGGCGGCGAAGCCCAGGCTGGCCAGGGCCGTGA
>JASBVW010000052.1 GCA_029961005.1 Bacillota bacterium | reverse complement strand
CGACGAGCCAGCGGCGGTCGCCGTCGCGCTCGATGTGCATGCCGAGCGGATCCTGCGCGTTCGGCTGGCCTTCCGTGGAATTGCCGGCACCGTGACCGCCCGCAGCGAGACGAACTCCACCCCGTTGCCGGTGCGGAAGACGGTGCCCTGGGGCAGGTGCACCTCCTGCTTGCGCCGGTTGAAGACGGTCACCACGCCCCGGGCCGGCGTGGCCCCCTCTCTCTCCACCCCCGTGGCCGGGACGGCCTCCGTCACCGTGAAGTACCGCACCACCTGGCCGAGCGGAATAGCCCCGCCAGCCGCAGGCAGCGCCCCTCCTTCCTCCTTCACTCCCTTTAAGGTAAAGCTCTCCTCCACCTGTTCCCGCTTTGGCTCGATGACCACCGTGGCCATGGGAGTAGTAAGGACGATGTACGCCCCAATGGCCAAAAAGAGCAGCGGCAGGAGGAATAAATGAACCAACCGCGGCCGCAGCCAGCTCCGGGGAGAGCGGGCGCGCCCCTTCTGCCCTTGCCCTTCTCCTTCGCGGGAGGAGGCAGCCGCCTCCCAGGCGTCCAGCGAGGGGTAGTACTCCAGCCCGTACTGCACGGCCAGGCGCTCCACAGCCGCATCCGGCGTCACCAGAACTACCTCTTTCCCTTCCCGCTGGGCATAAAAGAGCAAAAGCCGGAGGTTGACCTCCTGGCGCACGATTTCGGCCACCGCTGGCAGGACAAAGACCAACCGGCTCGCTCCGGAATTCTGCAGATGGCGGATCAGGGTGTTGATGGACGCCCCTGCTTCTATGGTGAGGATCTGCTGCCGCGCGGACAAAAGACTCCCTCCCGGGATCTAGACCCCCTGCTGCCCCACCAGGTAATGGCGGACCAACTCCTCCAAGAGCTCGTCGCGGTCCACATCCCCGATGGCGGTGCGGGCATTCAGGTGATTGGTGATGTACGTGGGATCGCCCGAGAGCAGGTACCCTACCAGCTGGCTGACCGGGTTGTAGCCTTTCTCCTCCAACGCCCGGTAGACCAGGCGGAGAACAGAAGCTGCGCGATGCCCCTCCTCCACCTCAAACCACTGCGTGCGGTCCAAAGTCTCCTTCATCCAAACCCCCTCCCAGCCAGATTTTATTCCACATCGCGCAGGTGAATCCTTTATATCCATTATCATTTCCAAAGCGGGCAGTTTTATCCTCGGGGGAAAAAAATAAGCCCGGCCGCAGCCGGGTTCCTGCCTCAGCTTTTTCTGGCCAGGCGCTCTCGCAAAACCAGACGCGCCTCCTGCAGAGCCGCCTCCAAGCCCTGCGGGTCCTTGCCGCCCGCCTGAGCCATCTCCGGCCGGCCGCCCCCTCCTCCGCCGAAGCGGGGCGCCACCGCCTTGACCACCTGACCGGCGTGAACTCCCCGCGCCACGGCGTCGGGCGTAGCCATGATGACCAAGTTGGCCCGCCCACCCGCACTGCTGCCCAGGGCGACCACGCCGGAGCGGATGCGATCCCGGATCTGATCCCCCAGTTGGCGCAGGTCCTCGGGCTCCAGCTCATCTACGCGCCCCCAAACTATCTTGGTCCCATCCAGATCCTCGGCCGCTTCTACCAGCCGCTCCACGGTGCCTTTAGCCAGGCGCTGCTTCAGCTCCTCCACCTGGCGGTGCAGTTCCCGGAGCTCCTCCTGGAGCTTTTCCACCTTGGACAAGACCTGGAGCGGAGAGACCTTTAAGCGGCGGCACACCTCGCGCAGCACCCGGCTTTCTCCCTCCACCTCGTCCAAGGCCAGCTCTCCCCCTACGGCCTCTATCCGGCGCACCCCGGCGGCCACGCCGGTTTCACCCAGGATGCGCACCAACCCCAGTTGGCCGGTCCGGGAGAGGTGGGTGCCGCCGCACAACTCCAGGCTGAAGTCGCCGATGCGGATCACCCGCACCTTCTCTCCGTACTTGGCCTCGAAGAGGGCCAGGGCTCCCATCTGCTCCGCCTCTTGGCGCGTGGTCTCCAGCACCTCCACCGGCTGGTCGAGGAGGATCTGCCGGTTGACCAGGCGCTCCACCGCCCGCAGCTGGGCCTCCTCCAGGGGAGCGAAGTGGGTAAAGTCAAAGCGCAACCGGTCTGGAGCCACCAGCGACCCGGCCTGGCGCACGTGCTCCCCCAAAACCTCCCGGAGGGCCCGGTGCAGGAGGTGCGTAGCGGTGTGATGGCGGGCAATGTCCAGCCTGCGCTCCGGGTCGATGGCGGCGCGCACCTTCATCCCGGCAGCCAGCACCCCCCGGCGCACACGCCCGTAATGTACCCAGAGATCCTCCGCCGGCCGGCGGACGTCGAGGACCTCAAACTCCCCGTCCGGCCAGAGGAAGAGGCCGGTATCAGCCACCTGCCCGCCGGCCTCAGCGTAGAAGGGGGTGACGTCCAGGACGACTTTAACCTCCTCCTCCGGCCCCGCGCTCTCCACCCTGGCCTCGCCTTGGATCAGGGCCAAGACGCGGGCCTCCGCCTCGGACCGCTCATAGCCCACGAAGCGGGAAAGGGGTCCCTCCCCCGCCTGGAGCCGCAGCTCGTCCGCCAGGCGGCTGTAAAAAGCCGCCTCCTTGTCCAAGTAGCCCTGCTCTTCGCGCGCCGACCGGGCCCGCTCGCGCTGGGCCTCCAGAGCCTCCCGGAAGCCGTCCTCGTCCACGCTCAGCTCGTGCTCCGCTGCGATCTCGCGGGTCAACTCCAGGGGGAAGCCGTAAGTGTCGTAGAGTCGAAAGGCGTCGGCCCCTTCCAGCCGGTGCCGGCCCGTAGCCTTGAGCCCCTCGATCAGCTCCTGCAGCAGGGCAGTCCCCTGGTCCAGGGTGGCCCGGAAGCGCTCCTCCTCTTGCCCGATCACGCGCAGGATCAGCTCCCGGTTCTCCCTCAACTGGGGGTACGGCCCTCCCATGACTTCAATGACCGCCGCCGCCACTCGGGAGACCAGCGGTCCCTCTATGCCCAGCAACCGGCCGTACCGGACGGCCCGCCGCAACAGACGGCGCAGCACATAACCGCGCCCCTCGTTGCTGGGAATAATCCCGTCGGAAACCATGAAGGTAATGCCGCGGCCGTGGTCGGTGATGACCCGCAGCCCCACGTCGCTCTGGGGCGACTGGCCGTACGAGACCCCCGCCAGCTCCGCGATGCGGTCCACAATGGGGCGCACGTGGTCCACCTCAAAGATGGAGTTGACGCCCTGAAGGACGAGGGCCGCCCGCTCCAAGCCCATGCCGGTATCGATGCTCTTCTTTTCCAGGGGGTGGTACTCCCCCCGCTCATCCTTGTGAAACTGGATGAAGACCAGGTTCCAGATCTCTAAAAACCGGTCGCAGGAACATCCCGGAGCGCAGCCGGGTCGCCCGCAGCCGCGCTCGGAGCCCCGGTCCACGTGGATCTCCGAGCAGGGACCGCAAGGGCCCACGCCGATCTCCCAGAAGTTATCGGGCCGGCCCAGGCGGACGATGCGCTCCGCCGGGACGCCGATCCGCTCGTGCCAAATCCGAAAGGCCTCGTCGTCGTCCAGGTAGATGGTGATCCACAACCGCTGCGGGTCCAGCCCGAGGCGCTCGGTGACGAACTCCCACGCCCAGGTGATGGCCTCTTCTTTGAAGTAATCGCCGAAGGAGAAGTTGCCCAGCATCTCAAAGAAGGTGGCGTGGCGGTCCGTCTTGCCTACGTGGTCAATATCGGGCGTGCGCACGCAGGGCTGGCAGGTGGTGATCCGCGGGTGCGGGGGCTTGGCCTTCCCTAAAAAGTAGGGCTTGAAGGGGACCATCCCCGCTCCGGTCAAGAGCAGGGTGGGGTCGTGGTGGGGAATCAAAGAGGCCCCCGGCAGCCTGAGGTGGCCCTTGGATTCAAAAAAGCGCAGAAACTCTTCGCGCAACTGGTGGGACAAGAGCATCGCCCTGTTCAACCTCCTTCAAGGGCCAGAAAAAGTCATTCTAATCATAACCAATCTCTTTCACCTTTGTCAATCGGCCGGCCCGGAGCCGGAGGGCTCCCTCAGGCGGGTCACCAGAAAGCCGGCCACTACTCGGAGGATGGCCGCCGCCGGCACCGCCAACAGCATTCCCGCCACCCCCCACAGGTGCTCCCCCACCAAGAGGGCGAAGATGACCGTGAGGGGATGCAGGCGCACCCGATGGCTCAGGACCCGGGGAGCCAGCCAGGCTCCCTCTGCCTGGTGTACCGCCAAAAAGAGGAGCACCACGTAAATAGGCTTCCACGGCCAGGCCGGCAGAGCCAGTAAAACCGCCGGCAGGGCGCTGATGAGCGGGCCGAAGTAGGGGATGAGGTCGAAGAGGCCGGCCAGAACGCCCAGGAGCAGAGCAAAGGGGATCTGCAGCAGGGCCAAACCGGCCGCAATCAGGGTACCGACCGTCATGCCCACCAGGAGCTGCCCCCCGATAAATCCGCTCACCACCGCGTGGGCTTCCGCACATAAGGCCCGGACCTCTCCCCGCCAAGGCGGGGGAAAGAGCGCCAAGAATCCCTCCAGCAGCTGCTCTCGGTCGCGGAGGAGGTAAAAGGCCAGCACCGGTGCCAAAAGAAAAAAGAAGGCGCGGGAGAGGACCGCCACCATCAAGTCCGCCAGGCGGCGGGCAAAGCCGAGCAAGGCCAGGCGCAGGCTCTCCTCCGCTTCCTCCATAACGGTCTTGACGAACTCGGGCAAGCGCGCCCGCCGGTACTGGCGTAAAAACTCCTGAATGGTCAGCTCCAGCTGGCGGGTCTTCTGCGGGGCCAGTTGCCCCACCGCCTCCAGCTCTGCCAGCAGCGGAGGAAGACCCCAGGTCACGAGGGCTCCCGCCACCAGGAAAAGGCCCAGGTAAGCCAGCAGGATGGCCACGCTCCGAGGTACGGCCCGAGCTTCCAGAAGGCCCACGACGGGCAGGGTCAAGTAAGCGATGAGACCGGCCAGCAGGAAAGGGAGGAAAACGGCGCGCAACAAGTACAAGAGGGCCAGGCTGCCCGCCAACCCCGCTGCCGCCCAGAAGACGAGGGACGCCCTCCTGGATCCAGGCATGGCTCAGAAAGCTTTCGGCACTACTTCTCTCGCCAGATCCTGCGGGCGGTGGCCAAGATGCGGCCGCCTTTTTTGAGGGCCCGCCCGCTGGCGGTCAACATCTGGCGGAAGCGGGGCGCTCTGCTGGCGCGCACGATAGCCCGGGCGGTGCGGCGCCCCACCTTTCGAATCCGGCTGGGCCACCGCCTCTCTTCCGCCCGCCGCCGGCGCCACATGAGAGCCCACGCCGCCAGTGCCCCCAACAGGCCCCCGGTTAAGATGCGTCTCCACCACTTGTGCATCGTCTTCACCCTTTCCGCACAGAGTCCTCACGGCAGTCCAGCGCGCGCCATGGCCCAGAGTGCCATCCCCAGACAGGCCAGCGCGGCTAAGAGGGGCAGGGAGGGAAAGACCAAAACCAGTACCGTCAGCACCAGGGCCGCGGCGTTGACGTCAGAGCAGCGCCGGGCCAACAGTCGCCCGGCCCCTGCCGCCACCAAGCCGGCCAGAAAAGCCAGCAGGGGAGGCAGCGGCCAGCGAAAGGCCGCCAGCGTCAGGCCGCCGGCCACTAACCTGAGGGGCCCCGGCAGGGCATCGCCGAGGAGGGAAACCCCGGCCAGCCGGCCGTCCAAAGATTCGAGGACGGCCAGCAAAAGGAAAAGGCTGATGCCTGCCGTAGACGCCAGCCACAGGAAAGAGCTCCGCAGCTGTACCAGTTCGGTGTAGCGGCCCAAAAGCCCCACCGCCAAGAGAGCGAAAGAGCCCCGCAGGCCGGCTATCCCGGCCAGGCCTACGCCGATCCCCACCGCAGTTGCCCAGTCCGCCAAGCCAGCCCCCTCCTTTTCCTGTCCCCGTCCTATTATGCCCGACCGGCCGGCGGCTAAACATCTGAGCGGAGCAGCCGCTGGCGGATGATCCCGCCTCCCAAAACCAGGTCCCCCTGGTAATAAACCGCGGCCTGCCCCGGGGCTACGGCGCGCTGGGGCTGGGCGAAGGTCACCACCACCTCTCCCCCCTCCCGGGGGTTCAGCCGGGCGGCGGCAGGGGGCGCGTTGTACCTGATCTTCACCTGGGCCTCGACCGGCTCCTGCAGCTGGTCCACGGCCACCCAATTGTGCTCTTCCGCCACCAGGCCGGGGCTGAAGGTGTCCTCTGCCTCTCCCACCACCAGGGCGTTCTCCTCGGGGCGGATCTCCACGACGTACAGCGGGCGCGGCCACGAAAGCCCCAGCCCGCGCCGCTGCCCCACGGTGTAGAAGGCAATCCCCCGGTGGGTGCCGATCACCTGGCCCTCCCGGTTCAAGATGGGCCCGGGCCGCAGCGCCTTCGGAACCTCCCGGCGGAGAAAGTCCCGGTAATCCCCGCCGGCGACGAAACAAATCTCCTGGCTTTCGCCCTTCTCCGCCACGGGCAGCCCGTAGTGCCGGGCCAGCCGGCGCGTTTCGCTCTTGTGCAAGCCGCCCAAGGGGAAAAGGGCCCGGCCCAGCTGCTCCTGGGTCAGGTTGTAGAGAAAGTAGCTCTGATCCTTATGCGGATCGACGCCTCGGCGCAAGAGGTAGCGGCCGCGGCTAGAGTCGTACTCCACGCGGGCGTAGTGGCCGGTGGCCACGTAATAGGCCCCCAGCTCGTCGGCCCGGTGCAAAAGGGCGGTAAACTTGAGCTCGCGGTTGCAGAGGAGACAGGGGTTAGGGGTGCGGCCGCCCAGATAAGCGCGGCAGAAAGGGGCGATGACCTTCTCTGCAAAGAGCTCTTGAAAATTCAAGACGTAGTAGGGTATCCCCAACCGCGCCGCCACCCGCCGCGCATCCTCGACGGCAGCCAGCGAGCAGCATCCTCCCTCTTTGGCGGGGTCAGCGGGGGCGGGCCAGATCTGCATCGTCACCCCGATGCACTGGTAGCCCTGCTCCACCAGCAGAGCGGCGGCCACTGAACTGTCTACGCCGCCACTCATGGCTACCAACACCCGCCGGCGGGAGAGGTCAGCTCTGGGCGGCATCGCGGGTCACAGCCCCGCTCTGGCGGGTCCGGTAATCCTCGATGGCCTTGTGCAGGGCATCAGCGGCCAGGTTGGAACAGTGCATCTTGTTGGGCGGCAGGCCGTCCAAGGCCTCGGCCACCGCCCGGTTGGTTACGGCCATGGCCTCGTCCAGAGTTTTACCCTTCACCATTTCGCAGACCATGCTGCTGGTGGCGATGGCAGCTCCGCAGCCGAAGGTCTTGAACTTGATGTCGGCGATGCGGTCCCCCTCCACGCGGATGGCGATCTGCATGATATCCCCGCAGACGGGGTTGCCCACCGTGCCCACACCGTTGGCGTCCGGCAGCTCCCCGGCGTGCCGCGGGTTGCGGAAGTGCTCCATGACCTTCTCGCTGTACACGATACTCCCCCCTCGACGGTTAGCGCTCCACCCCGGGGTAGAGCGGTGACATGGCCCGAAGCCTGGCTACGATCTCTGGCAGGACTTGGGCCACGTAGTCCACGTCCTGCTCGGTGTTCTCCCGCCCCAGGGTCAGGCGCAAGGAACCATGGGCCACCTCGTGGGGTATCCCCAGAGCCAAGAGCACGTGGGAAGGCTCCAGAGAGCCCGAGGTGCAGGCAGAACCGCTGGAAGCGGCGATCCCTTGGAGGTCCAGGTTGAGGAGCAGGGATTCCCCTTCCACGTACTTGATGGAGACGTTGACGTTCCCCGGCAGCCGCCGCGTGGGGTGGCCGTTGAGCTGGATCTCGGGAATGCGCTCCTGCAAGGCCGAGATCAGGCGGTCCCGCAGGGCCGTCAGCCGCGGAATCCGCTCTTCCATCTCTGCACAGGCCAGCTCCAGGGCCTTGGCCAGGCCCACAATTCCCGGCACGTTCTCCGTCCCGGCCCGCCGCTGGCGCTCCTGCCCACCCCCGTGGATGAGCGGCGTCAGGCGCGTCCCTTTCCGGACGTACAGCCCCCCCACCCCCTTGGGCCCGTAGAACTTATGGGCTGAGAAAGAGAGCAGGTCCACCCCCAGCTCCTCCACGTCCACCGGGAGCGTGCCTACCGTTTGAACAGCATCGGTATGGAAGTAGACGCCCTT